>CP046177.1:1312500-1607500 GCA_014075215.1 Flavobacteriaceae bacterium | reverse complement strand
ATTTGGGATTAGAATGAATAAACTGAAATTTAATTATGCTTTTTCTAAATACCATACCGCTTCAAGTACGAGTACAATTGGTATAAATATTGATTTGGATAGCAGGTGACAATTAAAAAAATTACTATAGCAATTGATGGCTTTTCATCTACGGGAAAAAGCACTATTGCCAGAAGTTTGGCTAAATTACTAGGATATATTTATGTCGATTCCGGGGCAATGTACAGAGCAGTTACCCTATTTGCAATACAGCATAATTTAGTCGGGCATAGTTTTTTTAATTTGGAATCGCTTGCTCAACATTTGGAAACTATTGATTTATCTTTTGAATTAAATACAGCGACAGGAGATGCCGAGATGTATCTGAACAATGTAAATGTAGAACGTGAAATAAGAACTTTAGAAGTTTCTAATTTGGTGAGCAAGGTTGCGGCAGTTTCAATAGTGAGAAAGAAATTAGTTGCTATCCAGAAAGAAATGGGAAAAGGTAAAGGAGTAGTAATGGACGGCAGAGATATCGGTACTGTTGTGTTTAAAGATGCCGAATTAAAAATATTTATGAGTGCTCCTGCAAATAAGCGTGCTGAGCGAAGATATAAAGAGTTGTTGGAGAAAGGACAGCATGTCAGTTACGAGGAAATTTATACGAATATAGTAGAAAGAGACAGGTTAGATTCAACGAGAAAAGACTCGCCTTTAGTAAGAGCTGACGATGCCATTGAAATAGATAATTCACACCTGACAAAAGAAGAACAATTAAAAATGGTTTATAGACTTGCCCGGGAAAGGTTGTTATAAAGATATTTTTTAAGGAATATGCAAATATTTATGAGTTTGTAATGATATCTTCCACTTGGGATTTTTCAAAACATAATCCACTATTTTTTGACTTATTTGCTCTCTTTTACTCCATTCGGGTTGTAGAAAAAGCTGACATTTTTTGGAAACTTTACCGGCGTGCTCTTCGGCAAACTTAAAATCATGATGGTTATGAATAATCATTTTTAATTCATCCGCTTTTTCATATACTTCTTGTAAAGGAAGTTTTGTTCTTTTGGGAGATAAGCAAAACCAATCCCAGGTACCAGAAAACGGATGAGATCCGGAGGTTTCAATATGTGTTCTAATCCCCTGTGAATTTAATCTTTCAGTTAAATAATCCATTGACCACATTAAAGGTTCTCCACCGGTTACCACAACCGTATCGGTATATTTTTTTGCATTTTCAATGATGGTATCTGTCAATGTCGGAGGATGCAAATCGGCATTCCAACTTTCTTTTACGTCACACCAATGACAACCGACATCGCACCCGCCAATTCGAATAAAGTAAGCTGCTTTCCCCATATGATGCCCTTCGCCTTGTATAGTGTAGAATTCTTCCATCAAAGGGAGTATTTTTCCCTTTTCCAAAAGCTTTTTGGTTTTTAAATCCATATCTTTCTTACTCTACTTCAACTTAACATATCAGTTAAATAAGCAATAAATATAGTTTTTGCTGACAAATAGAACAAAAATAAAATCAATTTTCACTTCAAGTCAAAAAGTTTAAACAAAATCTCATTTAAAATTTGTAGGTTTGCACTCCTTTTTTTACGAGTACAGATTAGAAAAAGGCATAGAAGTTATTTTTGATGTATCATCTCTCTTAGTATTATTATCGTTAATAATCTGAATAATAATAAGATACAAAAACAATTCAGCATGTCTGAAAAAACAAAAGAAACCGAAGAGCAAGTGGTAAATCCACAAGTTCAGGAAACAACTACTGAAGCTATAGTAGAAGAAGCAGTTACAGAAACTGTAGCCGAAACAGATCCGAAAGAGTTTTTAGCCAATTTTAACTGGCACAAATACGAAGAAGGTATTGAGGTTGTTGACGAATCTAAATTAAAAGAATTTGAAAAGACGCTGGAAGGAACCGTAGGTTTTGTAAATGAGCTCGATGTAATTGAAGGTATAATTATCAGAAAAACGGATAGAGATGTCATCATTGATATCAATTCCAAATCCGAAGGGGTCATTTCCTTAAATGAATTTCGTTATAATCCTAATTTATCTGTTGGTGATAAAGTAAAAGTACTTGTAGATAAAAGAGAAGATAGTACCGGTCAGTTGGTATTATCTCATAAGAAAGCAAGAATAATCAAAGCTTGGGAACGAGTTAATAATGCCCATGAAACAGGTGAAGTAGTCAATGGTTTTGTTAAATGTAGAACAAGAGGTGGTATGATTGTAGATGTTTTTGGAATTGAAGCATTTTTACCAGGTTCTCAAATTGATGTAAAACCGATTAGAGATTATGATCAGTATGTAGAAAAAACTATGGAGTTTAAAATTGTGAAGATCAATCACGAGTTTAAAAATATTGTAGTTTCTCATAAAGCGCTTATTGAAGCTGATATTGAAGTTCAGAAGAAAGAGATTATCGGTCAATTAGAAAAAGGCCAGGTATTGGAAGGTATCGTAAAAAATATTACTTCTTATGGCGTATTTGTAGATTTAGGAGGTGTTGACGGATTAATACATATTACGGATTTATCCTGGTCGAGAATCAATCATCCAAATGAGGTTGTTGAATTAGATCAAAAATTAAATGTAGTTATCTTAGATTTTGATGATGATAAATCCAGAATTCAACTGGGCTTAAAACAATTATCTATGCATCCTTGGGAAACTTTGGATGCAGCTATTAAGGTAGGCGATAAAGTAAAAGGAAAAGTAGTTGTTTTGGCTGATTACGGGGCTTTTATTGAAGTATCCGAAGGAGTTGAGGGATTGGTTCATGTTTCAGAAATGTCTTGGTCTACGCATTTAAGATCTGCTCAAGATTTTGTTCAAATTGGCGACGAAATAGAAGCGCAGGTTCTTACTTTGGATAGAGGTGAAAGAAAAATGTCTTTAGGAATAAAACAACTATATCCTGATCCCTGGACAGATATTACGGCTAAATACCCTATAGGCTCCACACATACCGGTACGGTGAGAAACTATACGAATTTTGGAGTTTTTGTAGAGCTAGAAGAAGGTATTGACGGATTGGTATATATTTCTGATCTATCTTGGACTAGAAAAATCAATCACCCGTCAGATTTTGTTACTATGGGTGATAAATTAGAAGTTCAGGTATTGGAGTTGGATGTAGAAGGCCGTAAGCTAAGCTTAGGTCATAAACAAACTCAGGAAAATCCTTGGGATGCTCATGAAGTCACATATACTATCGATTCTGTTCACCAGGGAACTATCAAAGAAAAAAATGATAAAGGTGCTATAGTGATTTTTGGTCATGGTATAGAAGCTTTCGCACCAAATCGTCATTTGGATAAAGAAGAAGGTGGCAAGCTGGCTAAAGGAGATACGGCAGAATTTAAAGTACTTGAATTTAGCAAAGACTATAGAAGAATAGTAGTCTCTCATACGGCTATTTTTAAGGAGCAAGAAAAAAGAAATATGAAAGCTGCTGCAAAAAAAGCTTCGGAAGTAGAAAAAACTACTCTTGGAGATATTGGCGGCCTCGCTGATTTAAAAAAGAAAATGGAAGCAGGGAGTAAGAAAAAATAACTACCTCCCATTTTTCTAATTATTATAAAAAAGAAGCTGCCTAAAAAAGGACAGCTTCTTTTTTATTTACTGAACTTATAACCTGAAAACCGTAAGATTAGCAAGCTAATACTAAAAAAACTACACTCCTTTCGAGCTTTACAGACGCTCCTTTTTCTGCAAAATTTTTGTCTGCCAGGGACTCAACTGAAGTAAATCCAGACAGTTTTTGACATTGGTTTTTACCAGAGTATAGGAATTTACATCCAATTTGTAATTCCAGTTTACAGTAGTATCGCTAAAATTGTGAATAATTACAAATTCTTCATTATCATTCCAGCGTCTGTAAGCAAATATTTGCGGGTTTTCATTGTCCAAACTCTCATAATCTCCATATACCAAAACTAGATGCTTTTTTCTAAAAGTAATTATTTCCCGATAATAATTTAAAATAGAATTATCATCTTCTTCTTGATTTTCTACATTGATATCGATATAATTTTTATTGAGTTGAATCCAAGGTTTTGCATTGGTAAATCCTGCATTTTTCCCAGAAGTCCACTGCATGGGAGTCCTGGCATTATCTCTGCTTTGACGGTGAACAATTTTTAGAAATTCATTCATTTCCTTTCCACTGGCTTCAGCTTCCTTCCAACTGTTGAGGGTTTCTACGTCATTATAATCTTCAATATTTGAAAATGCGACATAGGTCATGCCAATCTCATCTCCCTGATATATATAGACGGTACCTCTCAGCGTACATAACAGGGTAGCCAAGAGCTTCCCGGACTCCGTATGGTATTCCATATCATTTCCAAATCGGGAAATCATCCTGGAAAAATCATGATTCCCTAAAAAGATGCTTCCCCAACCTTTGTTTTTCAACCGGTGATCCCATTCATTGAAAACATTTTTAAAAACGATCAGGTCAATATTGACAGGATCGTATTTTGGGTCAACGACAATTTATGGGGATTGATTATTTTAGATGCATAAAAAAAGACGATGCATTTAGAATTATTAGCATCTATCCTCCCTCAAGATTTATTACTTCATTTTGATATTGTATTTTTTGAAGAATTAGGAGATATTTCAGTTAAAAAGGATGCTTTTCACATTTATTTAGAAGAGAAGAATATTCTACCAGAGGGTTACTCAAAGGGTAATTATGAGTCCAAAGGTTTTATTAGCAGTAAACAGATTCAAGATTTTCCCATACGCGGTAAAGCAGTTTATCTACATATAAAAACAAGACGATGGCGAGATAAGAAGACTAAAAAGGGAGCGATTAAAAATGATTATTCATTCATTGCAGAAGGTTCTAAATTAACGTCAGAACTTTCTGATTTTTTAAAAGCTACAGGTAGAGGCCCGAGAAGATACGATCAGTAATATAGCGAGTTATTACGGTATTTACCCACGAACTTTACAACGCCATTATAAGAAACAGATAAGTGGGTTTGATAGTTGGAATCAAAAGCCCCATTGTGAAGATTATCTTATTTATCCGAAGAATATAGGAGAGTATTTAAGTCTTGATGAAGTAAGTCTATCTAAAGGTGAACTTTATACCTATTTGACCAACAAGAACGCACGAAGTAAACAAGGAACTTTAGTGGCTTGTGTAAAAGGAATTAAAAGTGATGATATTATTACTGCTATTGAAAGAATACCCTTAGAACAACGCAAACAAGTCAAAGAAGTAACTTTAGATATGGCAAATAATATGAATTTAACAGCTAAGATTTGTTTTCCAAATGCTAAAATTGTTACCGATAGATTTCATGTGGTAAAACTGGTAACAGAAGCTTTACAGCATGTTAGAGTACAGCATCGGTGGAAAGCAATAGAAGATGAAAACAAAGCCATTGAAGCTGCTAAAAAAGCAAGGAAGAAACACAAACCCATAGTGCTATCTAATGGTGATACAAAAAAGCAACTTTTGGCTAGAAGTAGATATATTTTAGCTAAAAAGACAAACGATTGGACACCTAATCAAAAACAAAGAGCAGAATTATTATGTAATCTTTATCCAAACATCCAACAAGCCTATAAACACACTTTAGAATTTAGAAGCATTTATCAAGAAAAATGTAAAGTAAAAGCCAAACAACGATTTGAACATTGGTTTGAGGATACAGAAAAATTGGAATTTAAAAATTTCAATACAGCAATGAACAGTATTAAACATCATTTTAATACCATCTTAAACTTTTTTGACAATAGGAATACAAATGCAAATGCAGAGTCTTTTAATTCAAAAATAAAACTCTTTAGAGCCAATCAAAGAGGCGTAAGAGATACACAATTTTTCCTCTTTAGACTTGAAAAATTATTCGCTTAATACCCATAAAATTTACTTGAGCCCGTATTTTCCCCCGGACCCGTTATCAATAAACATATGCCCAAAATGAAAAATCATATTGAGTTCTTCCCTATCTTCCTCAACGTATAAAAGTCCATTTTCAAGATCAATCCCCGGCCCCTCTCCCACCGTCATAATATCATATTTTGAAAGTACTTCCCGATTCATTTCTTTCAAATACTCATGAATTTTAGGGCCATTAGCATAAAACTGTTGTATGGTTTCATCAAAATTACGAGTATTTGAATCCGGTAAGTTTGGAAGTTTGGAAATCAATGAAATGACATCCATTCTAAAACCATCCACACCTTTTTTGAGCCAGTAATCGATAATGCTATAAATTTCTTCCCGTACAGCCGGGTTTTCCCAATTTAAATCCGGTTGCTCCTTAGTAAAAAGGTGTAAATAATATTCATCAGTAGTCTGATCATATTACCAGGCATTACCGCTAAAAAAAGATTTCCAGTTATTGGGCGGGCCATTGTTTTTCACTTTTCTCCAGAAATAAAAATCGCGATAAGGATTGTCTTTTGATTTTCGGGATGCTTCAAACCACCGATGTTTAAAGGACGTATGATTCACCACCAAATCCATAATCAATTTTAACCCTTTGGCATGGATTTGCTGTAGGAGTTCATTAAAATCTTCTTCAGTACCAAATCCGGGCATTATTTTTTTGTAATCACTAATATCATAGCCATTATCGTAATTAGGCGATTCATATACCGGGCACAACCAGATAATGTCTACACCTAGCGATTTTATATAATCGAGCTTGCTAATGATCCCTCTTATATCCCCTATTCCATTTCCGGTAGTATCATTAAAAGATCTGGGGTATATCTGATAAACAACGCCCTCTTTCCACCAAATGCTATTCATTTATACATTTTTAAAAGATATATTTTTTATGTACATCGTAATTTTGCATAACGTTGTAATGAAAGTTTCTTTTGAAATTCAAGCAATATTTTTTTGATTAGTAACATAACATTCGTTTTGTGAAAATAATTATCACGCTAAATATAAAAAAACTAACTGAATTACAATTATTTATATATTTATACTATATTTGGATAACCGCCATAATAAAGATAACCGCAATGCGTATATTTGGGTGTTGGTATCCATTTGACAGAAACATTACGTTAAAAATCAACGGTTCAAAAAAAGAAAAGTCATAACTTGAAATGACAAAAGTCACTCGCTTAAGAGAAATTGAACCGAGAGTAGTAAACAAAATGTGGAAATAAAAGGTTATCATCGGGAACAGTTCCCAAGCCAATATTAAAATTGGTTAATACTTAAAATATCTAAACGATGAAAAAAGTATTTTTTATTTTTACATTAATGTTAGTTAGCTCATTTACATTTGCTAATACAGAATTTGAAAACTCTGAAGGAAATTATGAACAGAATGGTTTTGTTGAAAATTGTTTTTGTGATACATCGATTGCATATGAGAATAATGAAAGTGATTTAGTGAAAAGTTGTAGAACGTTTACTGTAACACTTGTTCTAGTTGTTGTCGAAATATCAACAGAGGTTACTGTCTGTTGTGGTTGTAGAGGAGTAATGTGCCAAAACCCAGGTTGTTGGACTGAAAGTAGTAGTAATCAACAGGCTAGCTTACTTGACGGGTTTATTGATATTTCGGATTTAATGTCAAAATATGGAGATGAAATAACGGAATTGAAAATTAAAGAATCTAGTAAAGAAAAAATATTTGAAAATGATTTTTCTATTAAATCTGGTTCTTATAAAGTTATAAAGAAGGATAATAAATTCTATGTAAATACAAAACTTATTAAATCATAATTTATTCCTATTTTAGACTATCTCAATTAATTGAGATAGTCTAAAATTAGAATTATTTAAAAACAATTACAATGAATATAATGACGAAACGAATTTTAGCTTTTTTTGTAGACAATCTTATTGTTGTTTTCATTTTCTCTCTACTAAACTCTCTTTTTAATTTAGAATACAATACTTATGATTTTGAAATGTTTAATAATATCTGGAAAGTAAAAGTTACGCCGATAATATTGTTCTATCTTATATATTTTATTCTTTCTGATTTATTAAACAAAGGAATAACATTGGGAAAATTTTTATTTAGAATTAAAGTTAACGCTAGTGAAAAAAAACTCATTAAAAGATCTATAATTAAAACTTTAAGTTATTTGATTTTACCAATTACTTTGATTTTTTGGATAGTTATGAATAAATTACCTCAAGATTATTTTTTAAATATAAAGACAGAAAACATTAAATAAAACGGCTACCAACACGGTATATAGTTTATTGCTATAAATCGCTTAATCAAAGTTAAGTGATTTTTTATAAAGTTATTGCTTTGTCGAAAATTTAGTACATTTATACACGCAACAAACCATATACATTAACGTTGGGCATAATACTGACCCGTCCTGAAATATGTATACAAAAAACAACAAGTATATGTATAAAAATGATGGATATGTAAGACGTTATAGTGAGAGTTTTAAACTCAAAGTATTAGCAGAACTTACCAAAGGAAACCATTCCAAAAGACAAATTGCCTTAACTTACGGCATACAATCTAGTACGATAAACGTATGGATTAAAAAATATGACCGTAAAGATTTAATGAACACCCGTGTAACCGTGCAAACAGACGACGAATTATCCCGTATTAAAGCCCTTCAAAAAGAGCTAAAACAACTCAAAGATCTTCTTATTAAAAAGGATCTAGATAAACTTGTGAATGATAGTTATCTTGAAGTAGCTGCTGAAAATCTTGGCTATAAAAATGTTGAAGAATTAAAAAAAAACTTAAACATAAAGCCTTAATGAAAATAGCACCGATTAATAGAAAAAAAAGAAGGTACGCCATCGCTACTATTTGTAATGCTTTCGAGTTAAAAAGAGATGCTTATTACAAATATCAAAAAAGGTTTGTTCTTAAAAAACAAATAGAACAAAATGTAATAATGCTTGTTAAAAAAAGCAGGAAAACATTACCCAGAGAAGGTACTAGAAAGCTAATGAAATCCTTACATAATGATTTTAGGAAACAGAATATAAATATAGGTAGAGACCAGTTATTTAGAATCTTAAAAGAAAATAATTTGTTAATTAGAAGGAAAAAATATTCTTCTAAAACAACCAACTCTTACCATCGTTTTTATAAATATAAAAATATCATAAAAGACCTGATCATTAATAGACCTAACCAAGTTTGGGCTTCGGATATTACCTATATAAGAACTATAAATGGATTTTGTTATTTAGCACTTATTACTGATATGTATTCAAGAAAAATAGTAGGCTATGATATTAGTGATAGTTTAGAACTTAAAGGCTGTGTTAGAGCTTTAAATAAAGCTATTTATCAAACTAAAAATACCGAAGAAATCATACATCATTCTGATAGAGGAATACAATATTGTAGCAATGTTTATACTCAAATTTTGAAAAGAAAAAAGATACAAATCAGTATGACCCAAGAAAATCATTGCTACGAAAACGCAATGGCCGAAAGAGTTAACGGAATTTTAAAAGATGAATTCTTCCTCGACCAAACATTTACAAATATCAATCACGCCAAAAAAGCAACAAAAAATGCAATCAAATTATATAATAATAAAAGATTACATTTATCTTTAGATTATAAAACACCTAATTACGTGCACAAAAATGTAGCATAAATTTTAATAATTAACTGTAGCCCTATTTTAGGACGAGACATACAAGAAACGATACAGCAATTTTTAAACAAGGAGATTTAGATTTATAATTATGGCAAACGAAAGAAAGACAGAGCAATTAGTTCGCAAGCATTTTGAAAAGTTTGCTGATAAAATAATTATTGAAGAGCAAAAATCTGATAATGCAAAAATTGACAAATTATTAAAAACCGCATCAAAAAAAGGTACAGGACAAGGCTACCCTGAATTTATTATTTCTTTCAAGGAAAATTCCGATTTATTAATAGTTGTAGAATGTAAAGCGGAAGTTACTAAACACGAAAGCAAGAATAAAGTTAAATATTCAGAATATGCAGTTGATGGTGCTTTGCTTTACGCTTCATACTTGTCAAAAAGTTTTGATGTTATTGCTCTTGCGGTTAGTGGTGAAACAAAACAATCATTAAAAATATCTCATTTTCTTCATTTAAAATCAGAGAAAAAGGCTACATCAAAATTTGACGATAAATTTTTAAGTGCCGAAGATTATTTAAAAGGTTATGAAAATAGTGAAGAGAAATTTAGACAAGATTATAATGCACTTTTAGAATTTACGAAAGAGTTAAATTCTAAATTACATACTCATAAAATACTTGGAAGCCAAAGAAGTTTATTAATTAGTTCAATTCTAATAGCTCTTGAAAATAAGGCGTTTAGAAAATCTTATGGAGTATATGATAATGCGGAAAATCTCTCAAATTTCCTAACTCAAACTGTTTCAAATGAGTTAGAAAGTGCGAATATCACAGGAAAAAAATTAAATAATCTTGACGTTCAATTTAGTTTTATAAAGACTGATACCTCTTTGTCAAAGAAAGAAAATGTATTAAAAGAAATTATAGATGAGATTGATGATAATATTAATTCATTTATGAAAACACATAGATATTTTGATGTTCTTGGTCAATTATACATAGAATTTCTACGATATGCTAATAGTGATAAAGGACTTGGCATTGTACTAACCCCACCACATATAACCGAATTTTTTTCTGATTTAGCAGGAGTAAATAAAAATACTATCGCTTATGATAACTGTACAGGTACAGGTGGCTTTCTTATAAGTGCAATGAGTAAAATGATTAAAGATGCAAAAGATGACCAAGAAAAAATCAAGAAAATAAAATCAAAACAATTAATAGGAACAGAATACCAATCACACATTTTTGCACTTGCTGTTTCCAATATGTACATTCATCAAGACGGTAAGACTAATATAATAAACGGTAGTTGTTTTGAACCAAACATTATTAAGGAAGTAAAAGCAAAAAAACCAACTGTTGGTTTTTTGAACCCTCCCTATAAAGCAAATAAAAAAATAGACACAGACGAATTTGAATTTATTTTGAATAATTTAGAATGTTTGGTTGATGGCGGAACTTGCATTGCAATTGTACCAATGCAAAGTGCCTTAGCAACAAAAGGAAAAGTTTATGAATTTAAAAAGAAACTATTAGAAAAACATACACTCGAAGCAGTTTTGTCAATGCCTGATGAATTGTTTTTTAATTCAAAAGTAGGTGTTGTTTCCTGTATTATGGTTTTTACTGCACACAGACAACATCCAAAACATAAAGAAACATATTTTGGTTATTATAAAGACGATGGCTATGTAAAAAGAAAAACCAAAGGAAGAATTGATGCTTATGGTAGGTGGGAAAAATTAAAAGAAAAATGGTTATCAAATTATGTGAATAAAAAGAGAGAAGCAGGGGTAAGTATTAGTAAGCCAATTAATGCAGAAATGGAATGGGTGGCGGAAGCATATATGGAAACAAAATATACAGAATTAAATAGTGAATATTTCTCTGAAACATTATTATTTTATGCAACTTTTTTGCTTGGTAATAAATTATCAAATGAAGTTTCACATAAGCCATTTCACGACAAAAATATTCAATTTAATACACAGGATTGGGAATACTTTGAACTCGAAAAATTATTTACTATAACTGGAAGCAAAACGACACCATTATTGGAATTAGAAGAATATGGAACAGGTGTTTTTTCTTATGTTACTACACAAGCAACAAATAACGGAGTTGAAGGGTTTTATGATTTTAGCACAGAAAAAGGAAATGTTTTAACAGTAGATAGTGCTGTTTTAGGGTATTGTTCATATCAAGAATTAGATTTTTCTGCAAGTGACCACGTTGAAAAATTAATACCCAAATTTGAAATGAATGAATATGTTGCTGTGTTTTTAGTTACTATTATGAATTTAGAAAGATATAGATATAATTATGGTAGAAAATGCAGTCAAACAAGAATGAAAGAGATAAGTATTAAGTTGCCATCAAAAGATAATGAACCAGATTTTAAATTTATGGAACATTATATTAAAACTTTGCCATATTCATCATCAATTAAAATGAAAGAAATTGAATAAGTACGTGTGGTAACAATGTATAAAAATAATAGCTGTTTAATCGCTAAAACGAAAGCAAGCAATTATAAAAAAGGTCTGTACTTAACCGAAAAGTTAGTGCATTTTAATACGCTACTATTCTTATACTAGACCGTTAGTGGCAAGGTAAAGACCGAAAAAAATGACAGAAATATTAACTTTGAACAAAATATATAGATATGAGTAAGACGAAAATACCGCCAATAGTGAAAATTAGTGCCTACCTTTTGAGTTTAGGCACGTTTATAGTAGGTTTTTGGCACGCCCATTTGGGGTTAAAAAATCAACACTTTTTTGGCTCTGAAAATGGAAGCCTTGTGATAGCTGCAATTATATTGATTCTTATATTAATATCATACTACTTTGCGGTTAGCGGCAGAAAAGTTGCACTATTCTTCTATCTCATTTGTGCTTTCGCATTAATTGTATTTAATCTGAATTATTTCTACCCGTATGATTTTAAAGAAGATTTGGTTAAGGAAGAAGCTGGTATTTTAAAAGATACACTTATATCATATTCTACAAGAGCCCAAGCAATTATCGGTGTCGAGTCAGATGTGGTAGATGACTATATTGACTTGAAAGACTTGGAGAAGCAACTTATTAGCGAAGTGAGAGACCAAAATGGATTTAAAGCCAATGCAAGAGCCGTACTTAGTAAATTCAATGACATTTTAGCAAATTATAAAATCAATGCAATCAATCCCTCATTGGCGGGTGTAAATGAACCAACTGAACAGGCTCGTATTCTGCAAGGTTACATTACAAGTTCAATCGAGAGTTTTATAGCAAAAAACTTAGTCAACAGTGAGATAAATTTAGATGTTGCTGAAAGACTTTTCAAAGCAAAAGAGGATTTGAAATCACTAGAGATAAAATATATTCCAGAACTAGAGTTCATTCAGCGAGACACAACTAAAATAGACATAAGTAACGATAAAAAGAACATAGAAAACAATCCCAAGAATATTGCAAAAATTGCAAAAATTGTGTCTGAAGTTAATAGTACTACAAAACCAATTAATGATATAAATACGGGTAGTGCTGATTTCCCAAAACTTGAAGCCACAATAACCGAACTCGGAAGTGTGGGCCATACTTTACCTTCAATAGTTCAACACATAAAAAATGGAACTAAAGAGCAAAAAGTAGGAACGTGGAAGAACATTCTACTTGTTATATTTTTAGACTTAATTGTTCCCTTAGCCATCTACGTTTTAATAAGAAGGAAAGAAGATGAAGACGATGATGAAAATTTCTTTAATAGCCTATTCGGGAAAAATAAAAATTTCAATAAGTAAACCAAATAAATAGAAAGTAATGAGCGATTATATATCAACAGAAAATCAAGAGAGCCAATCGAATAATCCAGAACCAGAAAAATCTTCAAGGATTCCACTAGCGGATTTAAGTCAAAAAAACATAATGGAAATTTTTGACAACCTTAATCAAGAAGGTCGTCATATTGTTGTTCCCATTGGTTTTCCAAAAGCAGGAAAGTCTTTGTTCTTGTCGTCACTTTTGTATTATAGCCAAAGATATACTGAAAAAAAAATGGTCAGCACTTGATTTAAACGAGTATCCTTACGACAAAGGTAACGTGTCTAGAGATACTATGGTTAAGTACTTTGACGACAAGGAAGCATATCCTTCTACTGAAAAAGGAACCCTAGATTTAATAGGAATGGATATGGAACCGAACAAAAAGGGACTTCCGGTGCTTAAATTGGCTTTTGTTGATTTAGCTGGTGAAGATTTGGAGGAAATCAAGACTGACAATAAAGGTAAATTTAATCCTAAAATTGAAGGAATACTAAAAGCCTGTGAATTAGGTAAGCCTGTATTTTGTCTCATAACTCCTTATAAGCCTGTAAAAGGAGATAAAGACGAAGACACTTTGCATCAGAATTTTATAAACTATATAAAGGTTAATATGCCAAATCTTTATAGCGTATCTAAATTTATCGTTATAGTATCTCAATGGGATAAAATTCCAGTTAACGAAAATGTGGTAGTTGAAAATTACATTAAGCAATTTAGGCCATCACTAGACAATGCTATAAAAAGTAGAAACGCAAAAATAGTATATGGAGAATTTTCTGTAGGAAAGTTAGTCGACACATTTGATGATGACAATAACCCAGTGGTATATATACAAAGGCTAGACTTCCAATACCCACATAATTTCTGGAACAATTTATATAAACTTGCCACAGGTAAATCTGAAGGTGGTGGTTTATTTGCATTTTTTAAAAGACTATTTGGATAAATTATTATGGAAGATACTAGTATTATTTTCTTCGGAAAGCCAGATGGTTTTGAATCCTTCGGATTTAAGCCTCAAGGTGTAAAAAGCAAAGTAGACCATTTTGAGCCAAGTCTGAAACTGGAATCAAAGCATCAAGATGTATTTCACACGTTTACAAAAAATGGTTACTCATATTTAGAACTATACAGCTTCGCCAAAGCATATAATGCAGGACGTGACGGCATTGTGATTGGTGTAGCTATTAAGTCAAATAAAGAAATAGCTGTTAATGATAATAATTTTAAGATATTAAATGGACTCTTAAGTCATTTTAAAAAACAGGCATTAAGTGGGAAAATGTTCAACTCTACGAAAATATCGGATATGGTTAGTTCATTTAGTTTAGATGACAAAATATTTAGTGATTTTGAATTTACAGCCGATTACTCTAATGAACACGGAACATTACCTCTATTTCTTGAAGATTATGAATCTAAAATAAATCAGATTTCTGAATGTCGTAAAAGTTATTCAAATGTATATGTGTCAAATGAAAAGAATATTTTCAATACCAAATTAAATAATCGATTTTTGCACAAATTTGGCAATAAATTCTACACTATATCAAATTCGCAGTTAATTGAGTATAAAGAACCAGTTAGGACAAAACCTACACATACAACTAAAACTAGTACGGATAATGTTACCGACAAACTAAAAAGTGATATTCTAAGAGAAAAAAGCAAATACGTTGATTTAGAGAGTAAGTTAATCGCTTTTAGGAAATCTAGCGGCAAAAAAATCAAAGCACTTGCGATTACATCGGCAGTTTTATTGCTATCACTTGGGGCTTTTTTTTTAAGGACTTCTACTTGGATGACAAAAAGAATACTCAACCTCCAAGTATCGTTACAAGTCAAGATTCAGGCGTGGATAATGGAAATCAAAACAAACCCTCGCAGCAGGAAAACACTATTAATATTGATAATATTCTGGACAATCTTGACAATCGCTCTCTCCTTAGTGCTATACTTGTTAATATCGACCAATTTGAAAAGAACAAAGGGGTGAATCACTATAATGCTATAGTACGCGATTGTGAAAAACTGAATATTGACCATTCGTATTTCAAGAAACCTCAAAGCCCAACTATTAAACAGAAAACAGTGGAAGTTACTAGTGGAATGGGGATAAACACATTGCTTAATAAGTTCGACAATAAGTATACTAAAGATGAAATAATCGAGTGCAACAAAGATGCATTTGTGAGACCATCTGACGGAGATCCTTACCTGAAAGAAGCTGGAATGAAAATTATAATGCCTTGTACAGAATGATAAAAAGATTTCCTAAAGATATTTTTATCTTACCCGTTGTTTTGTTTGCATTTCTTGCTTTTAACTCGTGCGAAAACAATTGCAAAGATGAACAAATTGAAAAAGTAGAATGGTTTACTGAATATAAGAATGTTTATGTGGATACTTTAGTTGATTACTCCATAGTTCGTGATGAATTAGTGTTTAATGATACAACCAAGAGAGTAACACACTTTGTATCAATAAAAAATAATAGCACAAAGTATTCAAATGAATTTTCAGTTAGTTATAAGTACGGATATTTCAGTTCTTATAACAAGGAGAACTCTTATAAAGAATATCAAACAGAATATACAACTATAGAACCAGATTCAATCTTTACTTTTGAGTTTGAACGACAAGCAAATTATTACAATAATTTTAACAACTCTATCACGGTTCTTCAACATTCCAAGGAAGTTGAAGTTTCAATGAGATATGACAAACTTAAAACTGAGCTAATAACAATTAATACCTGTGTTGACAATGTTGATGTACTTAAGGAAAAGTATAATACTATTAAGAACTTATATAATTTTAAGATAGATACTATCAAATTGACAAATGAGTAAAAAAGGAAACATCTATCAATATAAACTGCCCAAATCTACAAATGAAGAAGTGGGCTTTCTATCAATAAAAGGTAGAATCACGCTTAGAGCATTTCTGCTTAGGAGTTTATTGATATTTCTACTCATATTCTTTTCGAATTATGTATTCTTCAGCTATTCATTTCCTACCTATGAAAGTTATGTTTCTTCTATTGCTGAAAAATCAGATGTATACTGGAGCGAAGTAGAATATCTATTCGCATTACAAAACGACCTTCCTCCCAATGACTTTTATTTACAGTATAGAATTTTTGCCATTGCTAATTTCATAGTTTTACCTTTAATAGCAATTATATTTCTTCTGATACAAAGTATAAAAAGAATACACGACACAAATAAGACTGGTTGGCTGATTTTGATTCCCTTATACAACCTTTTTCTCCTATTGTCGAAAGGTACAATCAGTACAAATAAGTTCGGCATTGACCCAAGACCAGTTAAAAATGTCAAGTATTTTGATGAGTTGAAAGAAAAAAAATGAAGATGTCTTTAATCATATTGACAGCTTTAATCAGCACTTTTCTCATTTATAAAGTTGTGTCTCTATCTTTTGAAAAACAACAGATAAATCTTGAAATTTCCGAGCTAAAAAGCATTAAGTATGGTCTCTTTGATGTTAATGAATGGAAGCAAAAGATAACAGATGTATTTTTTGACAGGATAAACGAATATGAACTCAACCCTGAAAACAAAGAGCACCTTAAGAAATATATCGAAACTGGAATCTATATCTTGATAGACGAAGTAGATAGATTTTTGGAAACAGAACAAGACAAGGGTAATCTTATTGAGCAACTTATCAAGACTTTTGTTTATAGTGTATCATTTAACAAGAATAATTTCAAAGGGCAAGTGCCTGAATGGGCTGATGAAATAATATCAATCGTTGAAACTCCCGAAACTCAAAATCGGATAAAGGAGCAGTTATCAAGTGGGCTTCACGTTCTTTTTGATAAAAACCCATCCCTTACGAATTACAGCGTGAGAAACACTATTTTAGATAAATACAATTTCGCACATTCAGAAACAGTTACCTGTTTACAATATCTAGAAACGGAAAAAGAAGGATTGAATAAAAAACTAAAATTATTTTCATTGTTCCTAATTTTTCTAACAATAAGCATTTTTTGTAGTCAATTTATCCCGAATATCGGAAGTCTCGAAAAAACTGTTTATCCATTAATTGCATTGTGTTCTTGTTTTTTTGTTGGAGTCTTAATACCAATGATTTCTCTTGATGTACGACTGGATACTTTTGAATTTATACTAATCGGAGAGAAAATTGAGTT
This sequence comes from Flavobacteriaceae bacterium, assembly GCA_014075215.1. Lineage (NCBI taxonomy): Bacteria > Pseudomonadati > Bacteroidota > Flavobacteriia > Flavobacteriales > Flavobacteriaceae > Flavobacteriaceae bacterium. The sequence continues at coordinate 1,589,954 of CP046177.1, read as the reverse complement.
TAAAAACCAAGTTTTATACTTTCGTTCAAAGAGTATTATACAGGTAATAAAAATACTTTTTCAAGACGGTTCTTTTAACTAATTCTTTACAGGTTTATTGATTTTAGCTTTCAGCGTTATATTCCCATTTACTAAAATAACATCAATAATCTATGAAATAGCAAGTAAAACGACTAATCAGTTTACTGACTTCTTCATTAGAAAAACGAGTAAATGGAGTATGGCAGATGTTTTTATAGTAGCGATTTTTTTGTCCTATATTGGGATTAGTAGTTTTTTAGACAACGTTTTGAAAATATCGGTATCCCGGACTAGCAACATAAGTGTTATTCCAAATACTAATAATTCAAATTTGGAAATGGGTGTTATTTTCTTTTCTCTGTTTGTTATATTCTCATTGTTATATAAGTCTGGAAGTACAGGGAACTTAAAACCAAAATATGACAACTATTTTTAAATGAGAGACATAAGACACCCAGCCACTAACATCATATATGATGCCATACCCTGCGGGATACGGCACATATACACGACCGTTGGGCGTAATTGGCAATAAAATGATAAAATCTGTTGGTTATCAAATAAAGTGGAATCATACATCTAAAGTAATACAGTAAAATTGAGCTATTTTAGAAGTACAGAAACCGAAATTTCTAATCCATCAGCAATTTTCATCAAAGTAAACAAACGAGGATTCGTTTTTCCGTTTTCAATCATATACAATTGAGTTCTTCCAATTCCACAATCAAAAGCAAAAGACTTTTGGTCAATCTCTTTTTCTTCTCTTAATTGCTTGATTTTAGCACCTAATTTTTTAAAATATTTTAATTCTTTTGTGTTCACTATACCGAATTTCGATAAATTATTTATATATTGTGTTCGTCATAACGAACAAGTTTTTAATGAGTCGATTTAGAAAGCTAAAAATTTATCAAAAATACCAATCTCGCGAATGGAGTAAATATGCTGTTGTTCCTGAAATTCGACTTGAAGGAAAATGGTTGAGAGAACTTGGATTTGAAATCGGAAAAGAAATTGAGATTGACCAACAAAAAAATAAACTGACTATTACACTAACTGACAAAAACGAATGAAAAGTAACATACGCCCAACACGGTATATAAAAAATAGCGGTTTAAGTGCTTCATTTAAAGTTAGTTTTGTAAATTTAGCATTAGGTATAAATTGAAAAGTCAGTGCTTTTAAGTCCGCTACTTTTCATATACTAAATCGTTGGGCGCAATTGTGACCCGTCCTGAAATATGTATACAAAAAACAACAAGTATATGTATAAAAATGATGGATATGTAAGACGTTATAGTGAGAGTTTTAAACTCAAAGTATTAGCAGAACTTACCAAAGGAAACCATTCCAAAAGACAAATTGCCTTAACTTACGGCATACAATCTAGTACGATAAACGTATGGATTAAAAAATATGACCGTAAAGATTTAATGAACACCCGTGTAACCGTGCAAACAGACGACGAATTATCCCGTATTAAAGCCCTTCAAAAAGAGCTAAAACAACTCAAAGATCTTCTTATTAAAAAGGATCTAGATAAACTTGTGAATGATAGTTATCTTGAAGTAGCTGCTGAAAATCTTGGCTATAAAAATGTTGAAGAATTAAAAAAAAAACTTAAACATAAAGCCTTAATGAAAATAGCACCGATTAATAGAAAAAAAAGAAGGTACGCCATCGCTACTATTTGTAATGCTTTCGAGTTAAAAAGAGATGCTTATTACAAATATCAAAAAAGGTTTGTTCTTAAAAAACAAATAGAACAAAATGTAATAATGCTTGTTAAAAAAAGCAGGAAAACATTACCCAGAGAAGGTACTAGAAAGCTAATGAAATCCTTACATAATGATTTTAGGAAACAGAATATAAATATAGGTAGAGACCAGTTATTTAGAATCTTAAAAGAAAATAATTTGTTAATTAGAAGGAAAAAATATTCTTCTAAAACAACCAACTCTTACCATCGTTTTTATAAATATAAAAATATCATAAAAGACCTGATCATTAATAGACCTAACCAAGTTTGGGCTTCGGATATTACCTATATAAGAACTATAAATGGATTTTGTTATTTAGCACTTATTACTGATATGTATTCAAGAAAAATAGTAGGCTATGATATTAGTGATAGTTTAGAACTTAAAGGCTGTGTTAGAGCTTTAAATAAAGCTATTTATCAAACTAAAAATACCGAAGAAATCATACATCATTCTGATAGAGGAATACAATATTGTAGCAATGTTTATACTCAAATTTTGAAAAGAAAAAAGATACAAATCAGTATGACCCAAGAAAATCATTGCTACGAAAACGCAATGGCCGAAAGAGTTAACGGAATTTTAAAAGATGAATTCTTCCTCGACCAAACATTTACAAATATCAATCACGCCAAAAAAGCAACAAAAAATGCAATCAAATTATATAATAATAAAAGATTACATTTATCTTTAGATTATAAAACACCTAATTACGTGCACAAAAATGTAGCATAAATTTTAATAATTAACTGTAGCCCTATTTTAGGACGAGACATATGATGAAACACAGTTTATTAATATTAGTTATAGTTTTTAATATTCATCAGTTGGTATATTCTCAAAGTTGTAGTTATACAATTGAAATAATGTATGAACCTGGTCGAAAATTGGTAAATGGAAAAAGTGAATACGATTTACCAAAACAATGGAAATCACTTGGTGGTGTAAAAGGCGGTACAAATTTTTTCTTTCTCAAATATGAAGCCTTTTTAAAAGATGCCAACACATTAAGTAACAATAAAAGAGATAGGTGGAATAAAATTGTAATAACTAACAAATCCAAATTTGAAGTAGGCTTAAACCTGAAATGGAAAAATCAATCTTCAGGTGGTAGAGCATATATAAAACCTGGTGGTAGTTATACTTTTGAGAGTAATATTTTCGATAAACCATACGCAACAGCAGAAATAAATAAGGTAACTTTTAAATTTAATAAAAATGAAAGAAAAAAATACGGAACATATGAAACGAAATATTTAAAGTGTCTTGAAACTGCTGAAAGTGTTATAAATAGATTGTCAATTAAAAATCAAGTTCAGAAATCAAAACAAAATAATAAAGAGGATGATTTTTGGTCCGGTAAGAAAGAATCTAAAAAAGCAACATCAAACATTAATAGAAAAGACGATTTTTGGAGTGGTGGACAATCAAACAAAAAAGCTAAACAAAATAATGATGAAAACTTTTGGTCTGGTAAGGGAAATCAAAAAGAAGAAGACTATTTTAAACAAAAAACAAAGCCTAAAGAAAGTAATCAATTTATCGGTGAAATAAATAGCAATACCAAATACATAAGAATTGTATGTAAAGACCACGGAAGTGAAGATGGAGACAGAGTGGCTTTACTTAACAATAAATCAATTGTAGAATCTAATATATATTTAACTAATTCCCCAAAAACATTTAAAATCCAATTAAAATGGGGTATGAATCGTATAGACTTTAAAGCATTAAATCAAGGAACTGCTGGACCAAATACCGCAAAGTTTGATGTTTATGACGACACAGGAAAACTAATATCTTCTAAAGAATGGAATTTACTTACAGGCTTTACAGGAACTTTATTAATCACTAAATTTTAAAAAAATGAGAGCATTTTTAATACTATTATTATCTCTAATTAGTTTTAATTCTTATTCGCAATTAGATGAGAACACAAAAGCAAAGCTTTATTTTGTTGAAGCAGAAAAACAATTCAATCAAAATAATTATACTCAAGCTATTGAATATGTAGAAAAAGCAGAACGAGAATTAGGTGCTCCTAATGCTAGGACTCTTAATTTAAAGATTAAGGCTTTTTACAATGATGGAAAATTTAAAAAAGCTGAAATAGCTTTAAATCTATTCATTAATGAGCATCAAAAGAATGCTACTAAAAAAATCAAAAATGAGACTTTAAGCTATTTTGTGAGGATAGAAAAATCTGTCGAAGAACAAAACAAAGAAGCGATCAGATTGGCGGAACAAAGAAAAATAAAAGAAAGAGAAAGAGTAGCAAGGTTAGAAAAAGAAAGAGTAAAAAAAGAGAGACTAAAAAAGATAAGTGAGGACTGCTCTTATGTAAGATGTACTAATTACTGTTCAAGTGGAAAAGTAACTAAAACTGGAACAAGGACTTGTCAAACCTGCTGGGGTGTGGGTAATTTAGGATATACAAAAATTACTTCCAATGGTTATGGTGGGTTAAGTGGAGGTACATTAAAAACTTGTACAGGGTGTTATGGAAAAAAAAGAAACAGTTACTTATAAAGTTAAATGTAAAATATGTAATGGAAAAGGAAAGCTATTTAAATATAGAGGTAGTTTAAATCCAACTTCAAGTGAACTGAATGAGGTCAAACGAAAATATTTCTAAATACTTGTGCTAACACGGTGTATAAGTAATAGCGGTTTAAGTGATAAAACAAAAGTATAAACATAAAACAAAGGTCAGTGCCAAACTGAAAGATTTGTGAGTAGAAATCCGCTACTACTCATACACAAGACCGTTGGGCGCAATTGGCAATAAAATGATAAAATCTGTTGGTTATCAAATAAAGTGGAATCATACATCTAAAGTAATACAGTAAAATTGAGCTATTTTAGAAGTACAGAAACCGAAATTTCTAATCCATCAGCAATTTTCATCAAAGTAAACAAACGAGGATTCGTTTTTCCGTTTTCAATCATATACAATTGAGTTCTTCCAATTCCACAATCAAAAGCAAAAGACTTTTGGTCAATCTCTTTTTCTTCTCTTAATTGCTTGATTTTAGCACCTAATTTTTTAAAATATTTTAATTCTTTTGTGTTCACTATACCGAATTTAGATAAATTATTTATATATTGTGTTCGTCATAACGAACAAGTTTTTAATGAGTCGATTTAGAAAGCTAAAAATTTATCAAAAATACCAATCTCGCGAATGGAGTAAATATGCTGTTGTTCCTGAAATTCGACTTGAAGGAAAATGGTTGAGAGAACTTGGATTTGAAATCGGAAAAGAAATTGAGATTGACCAACAAAAAAATAAACTGACTATTACACTAACTGACAAAAACGAATGAAAAGTAACATACGCCCAACACGGTATATAAAAAATAGCGGTTTAAGTGCTTCATTTAAAGTTAGTTTTGTAAATTTAGCATTAGGTATAAATTGAAAAGTCAGTGCTTTTAAGTCCGCTACTTTTCATATACTAAATCGTTGTAAAACATTTTGACCCGTCCTGAAATATGTATACAAAAAACAACAAGTATATGTATAAAAATGATGGATATGTAAGACGTTATAGTGAGAGTTTTAAACTCAAAGTATTAGCAGAACTTACCAAAGGAAACCATTCCAAAAGACAAATTGCCTTAACTTACGGCATACAATCTAGTACGATAAACGTATGGATTAAAAAATATGACCGTAAAGATTTAATGAACACCCGTGTAACCGTGCAAACAGACGACGAATTATCCCGTATTAAAGCCCTTCAAAAAGAGCTAAAACAACTCAAAGATCTTCTTATTAAAAAGGATCTAGATAAACTTGTGAATGATAGTTATCTTGAAGTAGCTGCTGAAAATCTTGGCTATAAAAATGTTGAAGAATTAAAAAAAAACTTAAACATAAAGCCTTAATGAAAATAGCACCGATTAATAGAAAAAAAAGAAGGTACGCCATCGCTACTATTTGTAATGCTTTCGAGTTAAAAAGAGATGCTTATTACAAATATCAAAAAAGGTTTGTTCTTAAAAAACAAATAGAACAAAATGTAATAATGCTTGTTAAAAAAAGCAGGAAAACATTACCCAGAGAAGGTACTAGAAAGCTAATGAAATCCTTACATAATGATTTTAGGAAACAGAATATAAATATAGGTAGAGACCAGTTATTTAGAATCTTAAAAGAAAATAATTTGTTAATTAGAAGGAAAAAATATTCTTCTAAAACAACCAACTCTTACCATCGTTTTTATAAATATAAAAATATCATAAAAGACCTGATCATTAATAGACCTAACCAAGTTTGGGCTTCGGATATTACCTATATAAGAACTATAAATGGATTTTGTTATTTAGCACTTATTACTGATATGTATTCAAGAAAAATAGTAGGCTATGATATTAGTGATAGTTTAGAACTTAAAGGCTGTGTTAGAGCTTTAAATAAAGCTATTTATCAAACTAAAAATACCGAAGAAATCATACATCATTCTGATAGAGGAATACAATATTGTAGCAATGTTTATACTCAAATTTTGAAAAGAAAAAAGATACAAATCAGTATGACCCAAGAAAATCATTGCTACGAAAACGCAATGGCCGAAAGAGTTAACGGAATTTTAAAAGATGAATTCTTCCTCGACCAAACATTTACAAATATCAATCACGCCAAAAAAGCAACAAAAAATGCAATCAAATTATATAATAATAAAAGATTACATTTATCTTTAGATTATAAAACACCTAATTACGTGCACAAAAATGTAGCATAAATTTTAATAATTAACTGTAGCCCTATTTTAGGACGAGACATTTGAACCAATCTCTATGAAGAAAATAATCTTACTCGGAATGCTTTTACCTTTTATGGCATTTTCTCAAACCGAAAACAAAATTGAAGGACTGACAATCAACACACCTTGTGAATTAGAATATACTCGGAATTTAGGAAATCAAAACAATTATAGTTGTGTTTTTCAAGACAATAACGAAAATATATTCCAATATTCCGCAACAGTTCAAAATCTTTTTGAGGATATGAAAGGTTTAACTGGCAATTCTCTTCAAGTATATAAAGACCAATTTTTTAAAACAGCGAAAGAAAACGCTCAATCGAATGGAGAAAAGACAGAGAATATTGTTTTAGCAAACGGACAAAAAGCATTGAAAATAGAATCTTATCTAACATATGCAGACCAAAAATTTGCTAATACTTCAATTTTATTTCTTTATAAACAAAAAAGTTTCATTGTCAATCTTACTACCAACGAATTAAAAAAATCATATAATTTAACTGACCGAATAAAAATAAAATAATGAAATATTATTCAGAATTTACCACAGAATATGTAAATGACATCTGCAAAGAATTAAGTGCAAAAGGAGTTATAGCAGACAAATTTGAAAACAAACCATTTGAGCCAGAAAGTTTTGAAACTTTAACTAATTTTCTTCAAAATCATATTGTTAGGTCTTTAGACATTTTTACATATTTAGACAATTTAGGTTTAGTAAACAGAGGAAAATGTCCTTATAATGGTCAAAGAATTGACGAGTCTTTTCCAAGTTGGTCTTTTATGAATAATCGAAGAGTTTATGTTTCTCACGAAGGTTATGCAGTAATGCAAAAAGAAGACGAAGCAGAATATGAAAAAATAATGGGACATCCTAAACCTCAAAAAAGTGCGACAAGTGGAAAAAGCGGTTGTTATATTGCAACAGCTTGCTACGGAAATGAATTTGCACCTGAAGTTTTACATTTAAAATTTTTCAGAGATAACACATTGTCAAAAAATTATTTTGGTAGATTTTTTATAAAAACATATTATTTCCTTTCACCACCTTTTGCGGAAAAACTAAAAGACAAAGAAAGATTAAATACATTTATCAGAAATCAGATTTTAAACAGAATCGTAAAGCGAATTAAATAATGGTTTGGTTTTTTTTAATTTTAATAATAGGTGGTTATGTATTTTGGAAATTTAATAATGATTCCAAAAAAGTAGCGAGAAGAAATGAATCATTCGGGGGAATGAAAAAAATGTTTCCCGAATTTGTTCAGCATTTTGAAGATAACGGATTTGAGCTTGTTGAAAATTCTGGTGCAAAATTTAGTTTACAAGAAATCTTTAACTAATAATTCGGCTTATAATAAATATTTATTTTTAGGTGTAGAAAGTAAATTTACGAATATTGCATTTGGATATGTAATAAACGGAAATGGAGAAAAGATTAACGGACTGAATGTCGAGTTTGCGAAAAATTACAGACTTGAAGAAGTGGAAATGATTGTCCGAAAAATAACTGGGAATTTACAAATAACAGGAGTAATCTGAATAAAAAACGTTTTACAACAACGTGTATAAAACATAGCTATTATAGGCTTTCCGAAAGGTTTGTGTGTATTTTCGAAGACCGCCAAATTTTTAAATTTGGCATTTAAGAATGATAAATTAAAAACAAAATATAAAAATTCGGCTCTGTGTTAATCCGAAAAGTTAGTGTCTTTTTATACGCTACGTTTCATACACAAGACCGTTGTGTTTCATACTGACCAACCGCATATTTTAGCACTTTCGGTTTTTGCCAACGCTCAATTCCAACGCTTAAAAACCAAAAGAGCTAAAATTTCCCAACGCTTTCTGGAAGTTTATAGACTATATTTATTGAAATGTAGTAAATAATTCTATACTTGCAACTATATAACAAATGAAATCAGAAATAATGGATAATTCTGAATTAAAAAAAGACCGATTTAAACGAGTAGCTTCGAGAAGAGTGGAAAACATTCTAAAGGGAATCCGTAGTCTTTCAAAGTGTTCGAATGAAAACAATTACGAATATAATGAGGAAGACTTAAATAAAATGGTTAAAGCAATTAAAGAGGAACTAAAAACAATGGAAACTCTTTATAAAAAGAACTTAAAAAACAATACCGAATCTTTTAACTTTTAGTATGAACGAAATATTTCAAGACCTTATTAACGCTCATAAGCCTGACGAAATAAGAAAACTTATTCAAAAAATAGGAACTTCCAAAATCCGTTGGGAAAATGTTGGTGGAAAAAGAAATAATACAGGAATAATTAATATCGGAACAGACCCAGCAGGTGGTGTTACTGAACGAATTACAAATGCAATAGATGCAGTACTTGAAAAGGAATGGAAATTGCAAGGCAAACCAATAGGTTTTCGTTCTCCTCGTAGAGCATCTGAAGATTGGTTTGGTATAGAAGATGGTAAACTCTCTAAAATAAAATCTGCAAGAGATAAAAAAATAGACCAACTTTCAGATAAGGTTCGAGTTACATTGTTTGATTCTGGAAAAGACACAAAACCAACAGTTGAAATTCGGGATAAAGGAATAGGTTTGAAACCAGAACAATTTTCTGATACAATTTTGTCTATTAACCAAGATAATAAAATTGGGAAATTACATTTAATGGGTGCTTTTGGTCAAGGTGGTTCAACTGCTCTTGCCTATAATAATTTAACCATAATTATTTCAAAACCATCTTTCAGAGAAGATAATCGAAAAAAGAGCAAAATAGTTTTTTCAATAGTTCGTATTAATCAAGGAGATATTGATAAAGACAAACACGAGTGGTATGAGTATATGGTTGAAAAATCTACAGGACAGCCATTTACACTCGAAGTTGAAGATGATATTTTCGAACCTGGAACTCTTGTTCGTCATATTATGATGGACTTGGGAAAATATAAAGGTAAAATTACAACACCTTCAAATTCCTTTTGGTATTTAGCTCATAGCTATTTATTCGACCCAATAATTCCATTTACAATTTCTGACCGAAGAAATGGTAGAAAAGAAAATAGAACAGTTACTGGAAATAACCGTTTACTTACTTACACAGACAATTTAGAATATAGAAATGAAGCAAGTCTAACTTTTAAAAATGGTAAAGTAACTATTTATTGGTGGGTTTTAAACACTCTCGGACAAGACCCAAGAGATAGAATAAAGCATTATGCGAGCATATCACAGCCGATAATCATAACATTTAATGGTCAAAAGCAAGGAACATTAGGTAATGGTCTAATTAAAAAAGACCTTAAACTTCCATATTTAGATAGATATTTGATTGTTCATATTGAAGCAGATTATTTAGATAACGATTCAAAACGTCAGCTTTTTAGTAGCACAAGAGAATCTTTAAAGGCAACCTCAATAGTTGATGAACTGACTAAACTAACTGTTGACACTTTAGATGCTGATGATGAACTGAAAAGACTAGATAAAGAGAGAAAACAACGTTATTTCACTAAAGACGACACTCAAGTTCTAGACAGTTTAAAGAAAAGATTGGCAAAAAGAATCAATACTTATTTACAAAGTTCGGGTAGTGGGACTTCTGTAACTACAACATCTGTAGGCGAAAGCTCTCCTACCACAAAATTACCTGAAATTCCATTTGAAGACCCACCAACATTTTTTGAGATTACAACAAAATCTCCTAAAGAAGTTTATCAGAATAAATCTTTTTATATAAAATTCAAAACAGACGCACATCCAAACTATTTTGCAAAAGCAGAAACATTTGTAGCGTTCATAGAACCACAATCTTTAGGTTCTTTTACAGGAACTGCTAGAGTTAACAACGGTTATGGTATTGCATATTTTAAAACCAATGAAGATACAGAAATTGGGGAAAATGGGGAAATATCTCTTGAATTAAGACCTCCAGGACAAAAATCTCTAACATCATCAATTGAAATTCAAATTGTCGAAAGTCCTGAAAATTCAGATACAGACAAGGACGGAAAAAATAAATCTCCAAATATTAGAATCGACTATGTAGGTAAAGACCATTTATATTTTACAGACAATAATTGGGATCAAAATAGTGTTGCTGGTGTTGAAAGTGACCAAGATGAAATTATTATTTGGGTGTCGGAAGAAAACAAAAATCTGAACAAACTAGTTTCAAGAGCTCAAAGGAAAAATGACGAAGCTGTTCAAAATATTAAAAACAAATATCTCGAACATATTTCATTCTATGCTTTTGTTCTAGATAAAAACAGTCCTGATAAAGTATTGACAAAAGATGATGAGGAAATCCCTACTGAATCCTATTCCAAGATTAAAGAATCAGAATTAAGAAACGCAAGTGAAACTGTTTGTGGTATGATTACCGACTTCTTTGAAATGATTATAATTGAGAGTGTTGAATCTGAAACCGTAGAAATATGATTAATGAGCAGGTTCATATAACTCCTTGGGCAGATAAAAGTGATGCAGACCCATTGCATTCGCTTTGTTCATATTTAGGTGCTTTCCCTCCTTCTCTTGCAAGTTATTTCATTAAATATTTTACTGATGAAGATGATTTAGTTTTTGACCCTTTTTCTGGTCGAGGAACAACTATTTTGGAAAGTAGAATGCTTAATAGAAAATCTTTTGGTTCTGACTTAAATCCAATAGCTTTAGCATTGAGCAAAGCAAAAAGTCATTATTTAAATAAAAAGAACATAATAGCACGAATTAATGAATTAGAAGAAGATTATGATTACGCACTTTTTCTTCCAGAAGCTCAAGCTCAATCAGACGAAATTCTTTTAATTTTTCATCAACGGACTTTAGCTCAATTGTGCTACCTAAAAGATATTCTTCTAAACTCTAAAGAAAAGGTTGACCAATTTTTAACTGGAACTATTTTAGGAGTTATGCACGGAGGAGAAAGAAAAGATGGCACATCTGGTTATTTGTCAATTAGTATGCCCAACACTTTTAGTATGTCTCCAGAATATGTAAGGCGATTTGTACAAACAAAAGAGCTAAATAGAATAGACAGAAATGTGTTTGAGATAATGCGAGAAAAGGTTGAACGTGTTTATAAAAAACATAAATCACCAAAAATTGAATCTATTGTTGCAGAATGTGATGCCAAAGAAATTACAAAATCAAATGAACTTAAAAAATATCAAGGCAAAGTAGATTTACTTTTAACATCACCACCTTATTTGGGAATTGTTAACTATGCAAAACAAAATTGGATTCGTTCTTGGTTTCTAGATTCTGACCCTATTGAAATTTCTGAAAAGCTTGATGATGATTTGAACATTAATCAATGGGTTAAATTTTCAAAAAAAACACTTACCGAATTCAAAAAAATGCTGAAACCAAACGGAGTGGCAGTATTTGTAATTGGAGATGTTGCAAAATCCAAAAACAGCTTTATTCCTCTGGCTAGAGAATTTGCAATGATGGTTAAAGAAAATGACCTATTCAGAAATGTTTGGATTTTTTCAGATTATATTCAAGGAGTAGATAAAACAACAAGAATTTGGGGAGAAACCAAAGGAAAAGCAACTGCAACTGACAGAATCGTTATTTTATCTGACATCAATCCTTTTGAAAACAACAACAGAATAAATGGTAAGTCTGTTTTAGCGTATAAATTAATTCAAGAAAGTACAAAACACTTTTTAGGCGATTTGATAGAACAATGACAAACAAACCTTCAAATACAAGATTCTATTCTCAAATTGTAGATTTATTACAATCTGCAAGAAACAAGGTTGTTCACACAGTTAACCAAACAATGGTACTCACGTACTTTGAAATTGGCAAAATGTTAGTGGAAGAAGAACAAGGTGGAAAAGAAAGAGCAGATTATGGTAAACAAATTTTAAAAGAATTATCTAGGGTACTAACAAAAGAGTTTGGGAAAGGGTTTTCGGTCGATAATCTTGAAAATATGAGGCGTTTTTATGTGGCTTATGGAAAATCCGAAACGCTGTCTCGGATTTCTACAAAAACAATTTCCGAAACAACGTCTAGGGAATTGACACAAGACGAATTTATTTTAAGTTGGTCGCATTATTTAAAATTGATGCGAATTGATGACGAAAACGAGCGTAAATTTTATGAAATAGAATCTTTCAAGAATAATTGGAGCGTAAGAGAATTACAACGTCAATATGATTCAGCTTTATACACAAGACTTGTTTTAAGCAGAGATAAAGACAAAGTAAAAGAACTTTCGGAAAAAGGACTCATCCTAGAAAAACCAAAAGATGCAATCAAAGACCCTTACATTTTGGAATTTATTGGACTTCCAGAACATTCCAATTATTCGGAAAGCCAATTAGAGCAAGAAATAATTGATAAACTTGAACATTTTCTGCTAGAGCTAGGTAACGGATTCACATTTGTTGCGAGACAAAAAAGGATTTCATTTGACGACAAACATTTTAGAATTGATTTAGTATTCTATAACCGAATTTTGAAATGTTTCGTGCTGATTGACTTGAAAATAGGAGAACTTAAACATCAAGACATTGGACAAATGCAGATGTATGTGAATTATTATGACCGAGAAATTCGATTGGAGGAGGAAAATAAAACAATCGGAATTGTTCTTTGCCAAAACAAGAACGAATCTGTTGTGGAATATACGTTGCCTGAAAACAATGAACAGATATTTGCGAGTAAGTACAAAACAGTCTTGCCAAGTAAAGACGAACTGAAATTAATAATAGCTGAACGGAATAGCCAACGCTAAAAGTCATACACATTTGCAATTCGCTACAGCCGACACCCAAGCCAAAAATTGCAAAAGAGTATGTCTTTGCCAACGCTAGCAAGTTTGCGGAAAAAAGTACGAAAACACAACAACGTATATAAAAAATAGCGGTTTAAGTGCTTAAACGAAAGATAAATAATAAAATAAAGGTCTGTGTCAATCCGAAAAGTTAGTGCTTAAAAACCCGCTACTTTTCATATACAAGACCGTTGGCACGAATAATGACCCGTCCTGAAATATGTATACAAAAAACAACAAGTATATGTATAAAAATGATGGATATGTAAGACGTTATAGTGAGAGTTTTAAACTCAAAGTATTAGCAGAACTTACCAAAGGAAACCATTCCAAAAGACAAATTGCCTTAACTTACGGCATACAATCTAGTACGATAAACGTATGGATTAAAAAATATGACCGTAAAGATTTAATGAACACCCGTGTAACCGTGCAAACAGACGACGAATTATCCCGTATTAAAGCCCTTCAAAAAGAGCTAAAACAACTCAAAGATCTTCTTATTAAAAAGGATCTAGATAAACTTGTGAATGATAGTTATCTTGAAGTAGCTGCTGAAAATCTTGGCTATAAAAATGTTGAAGAATTAAAAAAAAACTTAAACATAAAGCCTTAATGAAAATAGCACCGATTAATAGAAAAAAAAGAAGGTACGCCATCGCTACTATTTGTAATGCTTTCGAGTTAAAAAGAGATGCTTATTACAAATATCAAAAAAGGTTTGTTCTTAAAAAACAAATAGAACAAAATGTAATAATGCTTGTTAAAAAAAGCAGGAAAACATTACCCAGAGAAGGTACTAGAAAGCTAATGAAATCCTTACATAATGATTTTAGGAAACAGAATATAAATATAGGTAGAGACCAGTTATTTAGAATCTTAAAAGAAAATAATTTGTTAATTAGAAGGAAAAAATATTCTTCTAAAACAACCAACTCTTACCATCGTTTTTATAAATATAAAAATATCATAAAAGACCTGATCATTAATAGACCTAACCAAGTTTGGGCTTCGGATATTACCTATATAAGAACTATAAATGGATTTTGTTATTTAGCACTTATTACTGATATGTATTCAAGAAAAATAGTAGGCTATGATATTAGTGATAGTTTAGAACTTAAAGGCTGTGTTAGAGCTTTAAATAAAGCTATTTATCAAACTAAAAATACCGAAGAAATCATACATCATTCTGATAGAGGAATACAATATTGTAGCAATGTTTATACTCAAATTTTGAAAAGAAAAAAGATACAAATCAGTATGACCCAAGAAAATCATTGCTACGAAAACGCAATGGCCGAAAGAGTTAACGGAATTTTAAAAGATGAATTCTTCCTCGACCAAACATTTACAAATATCAATCACGCCAAAAAAGCAACAAAAAATGCAATCAAATTATATAATAATAAAAGATTACATTTATCTTTAGATTATAAAACACCTAATTACGTGCACAAAAATGTAGCATAAATTTTAATAATTAACTGTAGCCCTATTTTAGGACGAGACATAAAGAGGAACGAAAAAACCTCTATTCGAAAAAAGATTAAAGAAAATAATTGCAGAAATATTAACTAAAAACGGATTTGCTTATGAAGTAAACAAAATTAATCAAATATGAGGATTGCAAAAGTAATGTTTTGGGAGAAAAAGCCTCTCAGAAAATTTAAGTTTTTCATAAAACCCAAAATGTTTAGTAATTTAAAAATGAAATAAATATGAAATCACTTTTTAATAAACCTGCAAGAATAACATTTTTACTTGTATTCTTTGCTTTAGGTTTAATGTCTTTTAAATCTAGTAACCCAGATGAATCTATGAGAAGATTTTGGGGTTCAGAAACAAACTGTGTAGAATCCTATGGTAATGGAGGTAGCTGTTGTACTACAACAGTTTGTTACACTTCATACTATGTTTTTTGGATTGAAACTAGTTCAGAATTAACATCATTAACAATTGATTGTAGTGGTTGTTAATACGTTTTAATAATAAACCAATCCTCACTTTATAAAAAATAAAGTGAGGGTTAAAAAACTTTAATATGAAAAAAATAATATCACTTTCATTAATATTAAAAATTTTTATAGTAAGTGCTCAAGAAAAAGAAATCAAAATATTGAACTCTGAAAATAACAAGCCTATATCGTACGCAAATATTAAATTTTTAAAATCTAAAAAAGGTACTTTTTCAGATGATAAAGGAATATTTTTAATTAACAATAATGTAACTGATAGCTTGTTAATTAGTGTACTAGGTTTTGAAGACAAAATACTATCTGTTAGTAAAATTAAAGACACTATTTTTTTAAATACTAAAATAATTACTTTAAAAGAAATAACTTTAAGCAATAAAAAAATAGAATATGGTTATTTCAAGAAAAACGGGAAATTTATTCGTTCTGCTTTGAATAGAGTTATAGTTGCAATGTATATTCCGAATGAAAATAAAAAGAATGAATATATAACACATTTACATTATAGAATAAAAAAATTTGGAAATGAGTTATCAACTGTAAGACCACATTTATTAAGCGTTAATAAATTAACAAAAAATCCGAATAAGGAAATATTAAACGAAAATATTGTAATAGATATTAATGAGAAAAATAAAATTTTATCAATTGATATAACGGATAAAAATATTAATTTTCCAAAAGAAGGAATATTTGTAGCGTTAGAATGGGTAGGCAATACAAAAAACTTAGGTTTTGGTTATAGTAAACTAACAGATAATAATAATTCACATTATGCAGTGCTAACATCACTAGAATTTAAAAAAAATATTTGGGTTCCTTTAACTCCAAAAAAGGAGGACAAAACTATAGCACATTTTGGAATTACGACAAAACAATCTGAATAAAAATTACTCATGCCAACACGGTATATAAAAAATAGCGATTTAAGTGCCTCATTTAAAGTTGGTTTTGTAAATTTAGCATTGGTAATAAACTGAAAAGTTAGTGCTTTTAAGTCCGCTACTTTTCATATACTAAATCGTTGTGTGTAATTTTGACCCGTCCTGAAATATGTATACAAAAAACAACAAGTATATGTATAAAAATGATGGATATGTAAGACGTTATAGTGAGAGTTTTAAACTCAAAGTATTAGCAGAACTTACCAAAGGAAACCATTCCAAAAGACAAATTGCCTTAACTTACGGCATACAATCTAGTACGATAAACGTATGGATTAAAAAATATGACCGTAAAGATTTAATGAACACCCGTGTAACCGTGCAAACAGACGACGAATTATCCCGTATTAAAGCCCTTCAAAAAGAGCTAAAACAACTCAAAGATCTTCTTATTAAAAAGGATCTAGATAAACTTGTGAATGATAGTTATCTTGAAGTAGCTGCTGAAAATCTTGGCTATAAAAATGTTGAAGAATTAAAAAAAAACTTAAACATAAAGCCTTAATGAAAATAGCACCGATTAATAGAAAAAAAAGAAGGTACGCCATCGCTACTATTTGTAATGCTTTCGAGTTAAAAAGAGATGCTTATTACAAATATCAAAAAAGGTTTGTTCTTAAAAAACAAATAGAACAAAATGTAATAATGCTTGTTAAAAAAAGCAGGAAAACATTACCCAGAGAAGGTACTAGAAAGCTAATGAAATCCTTACATAATGATTTTAGGAAACAGAATATAAATATAGGTAGAGACCAGTTATTTAGAATCTTAAAAGAAAATAATTTGTTAATTAGAAGGAAAAAATATTCTTCTAAAACAACCAACTCTTACCATCGTTTTTATAAATATAAAAATATCATAAAAGACCTGATCATTAATAGACCTAACCAAGTTTGGGCTTCGGATATTACCTATATAAGAACTATAAATGGATTTTGTTATTTAGCACTTATTACTGATATGTATTCAAGAAAAATAGTAGGCTATGATATTAGTGATAGTTTAGAACTTAAAGGCTGTGTTAGAGCTTTAAATAAAGCTATTTATCAAACTAAAAATACCGAAGAAATCATACATCATTCTGATAGAGGAATACAATATTGTAGCAATGTTTATACTCAAATTTTGAAAAGAAAAAAGATACAAATCAGTATGACCCAAGAAAATCATTGCTACGAAAACGCAATGGCCGAAAGAGTTAACGGAATTTTAAAAGATGAATTCTTCCTCGACCAAACATTTACAAATATCAATCACGCCAAAAAAGCAACAAAAAATGCAATCAAATTATATAATAATAAAAGATTACATTTATCTTTAGATTATAAAACACCTAATTACGTGCACAAAAATGTAGCATAAATTTTAATAATTAACTGTAGCCCTATTTTAGGACGAGACAGGACGAGACAGCTAAAAAAAATATCGTGAATTTTAAATTACTTATTGCTTTAATGATTTCAACCTGTGTTTATTCGCAAAGTGAATTCATAAATAATCGGAATCAAGGTCAAATAAACTTTTGCGACCAATGCGGAAATTATGACAACGAAAGTTCAGATACATACTCGGATATTTTAAGCATCGAACTAAAAGGTTATAAAGGAAGTCCTATTTTCAATGATTTAGATGAAAACGCAAAACAAAAACTTTTAGAAGAACACACATATTCTGAATATGACAAAAATGGAAACGTATTAGAATTTAAGGACTACGAATATTTAGTTGGTTCTAATACATTTAAATTTGAGTATAACGAAAACGGTAAAGTTAAAAGCCTTATCAATAATCAAGGCTCAACCGAACACAAAGAGACTTTTAGTTATAAAGATAATTTAATTACAAATTATGTTTTCAAATATGATGGTGTAGAAGTTGACCGAATAATAAAATTCAAAATCAACGACCAAAATCTGGTTATTAATAGAAAAGAATTTTTTGGAAACGGAAATTTATACAAAGACGATAATTACAAATTTGACTTAAAAGGAAATGAAATATTTAGTGATTCGTATGGCGTGAAAACAACGACAACTTACAAATACGATTCTGCTGGCAGAATTTTAAGAAAAAAGTCCGTAAATAATTATAAAAAAGGTTTTCAAACAGATTTCAGATACAATGAAACTGGAAATCTAATCGAAAGAAAAATAACTAATGTAAATGGAAAATTATTTTCTAAAACTACCTATGAATACAAAAGCGATTTAATGATAAAATCAGTTGAATTAAATTATTCAGGTGGGAAAGTATATAGCTCGGAAATCAAGGAATATGACTTCAATAATAATGAAAATTGGATTAAAGAAGTTACATTTAGAAATGACATATTAACATCAATAAGAGAACGTGAAATAAGTTATCGGAATGAATAACATTGCGAAAAAGCCTGTGGGTAACAATGTATATAAAAAATAGCGCGAGTCTTTACTAATAACAAAGTTCGGGTATTTTTGGAAAGTTACCAAATTTTTAAATTTGACAAATTTCCAAAAACAAAAATAATTAGTAAATTTAAAAATTCGGCTTGTGTTTAATCCGAAAGTTGTCGCTTTTCAACAGCGCTACTTTTCATATACTAGCCGTTATGAGCAATTAAAACATAATATATGTTCTGCGAAAGCCAAAGGGTTGAACACCCAACGTGACAAAAGAGAAAAACACAATGGAGAATAGAAACCATTCAAAAAAACAGGGCGTATTCCGAAAAGCCTACGAGTAGGAACAACTTAGAAATTAAAAAAAATGGGTAAATTAACAATTATTAATGCTTTAGGAGTCGATATGAAATTAATTGAAGGCTCTCCTTACAACTTTAATTCTATAAACATACCTGCTGAATCATCTATTGTAGCAGAAGTTAATAGCGATTTCGATAAATTTATTTTAGAATTAGAGGCTCCTGATGGGGCAAGGTATAAATATAATCTGAATAAAGATCACTGGTATGATGGTGATGGAGACAATCACTATCCGAACAGCTCGAGTAAAGTAAATATCATTCTTCGCGGAGATAGAGGTTCATACATTGAAACAAATTATAATTATGGACCAAATGATAATTCTACAATGTGCAAGTATTCTTCTGACAGTAAAGCATTAGATAAATAATCACTGGCGTCCGGGAAAATTTGAAATTATAAAAAAGAACAGCTATATGTCCAAATTTGGCCGATTTTTATGATACTATGAAATACACCCCTCTGTTTCTCCCCTCAAGGGGAGACTCGACCGAATATCCCCTTGAGGGGATTATAGGGGTGTTTTCTTGTAGCAATAGTATGATTTTGAAAATTTCCCCGGACACCACTAATAAACAATAAAGAAAAAGCTCATAACAAAGGCTATAAGTAATTGCTTAAAATACTTACCTATGAAATCATTGCAAATTTTATGGGTAAGTACTTATTTTCAAAAATAAGTTTCAACCACGCAACTACTCATAGCCAAACCGTTGTAAGCAACCTCTAACAACACAACGGTTAAATGAAACAAATATATTGAAAGGCTAACCACCTTATTTTATGCGACTTTTGAAAAGTTTGACTACTCACTTTAAAAAATGTTGTAATTACAAGTAGTAGATTTATTAATTTAATAATACTTTAAAAATGAAAAATAAGTTTTTTAAAAAAGTAACATTTATCATTATGCTTCCTTTATTTTCAGTTATCCTTATGTCAAGTGGCGGAGGAAAAGGTGGAGGAAAAGGCGGAGGCGGAGGTGGTGGTACATCTTGTGATACAAGAACAATTCCCTTAGTACTATTCCAAGGTAATATCAATGTGAGTAGCTTACCTAACCGAAATCCTGCATGGGGAAATTTCATGCCTGTTGGTAATATTTTAAATGGACAACAAGCAACAAGTCCTTCTAGCTTGTATCAGAATATTAATCAGAGTTATTGTCATATTACAATAACAGCTACAGGTTGTTCCGGATATGGTAATGGTGGTACAAAAACATATGTTTGGGATAGTAGTAATGATGGAAATAATTACGATAGTACTATGAACATTGAAATTCCAGAAAACGGCAATTTTACCATTACAATTGATTTACACGAGGGTTGCGGTCCTTGGTACAATGGTAGTAATGCGTACAAAAGAGCCATGTGGGTACATCAAGGAAATTACTCACCAACAAGTATAATAAGTATTTCAACATGGCAATTAAATAGAGTAGATAACTGTTAAAAACAAGTAAAATGAAAAATAAAATAAATATCGCATTAATAGCTTTATTAGCTATGTTCATAACTTCATGTTCAGATGATAATAGTATTCAAACAGAAGAAATTACCGAAAGTAAAGTAGCTTCATTTGAAGATTATTTTGAATTTTTAAACACAGAAACAAATGGAAGTGTAATTGTACAAAGTGTTAAAACACCTCTTTCAAACGAAGCTTTTATGGCATCATCAAGTATTAATGGAAATAAACAGCCTTTAGCTTTAAAAGTAGATGAAAACACAGTTAGTTTTACCAATTATCAGTATTCGGAAACTGCAAACAAAAGCTACTCAAATGTAAACTTAGAAGACATGTCAACAGTTTTTGGAAATCAATTTTCAGTTGATGTTACACCTGAACAAATAATAGCATCAAGAAACTCAAGTTCATCAAATGATAGTAATATTGAAAGCGTTTATATACCAAATTTAATTAATGCTCAATTTGCTGGACTTAGTAATGGAAAAATTGTCGTGGGAAGTCAAATATCATGGAATTTTGACAGTCAAAATGAAAATGGTGTAGTAATTGGCTTAGAGTACAATCCACTTTCTCAGTTAGAAGAAAGCATCGTATCTCAAAAGTCAGATAGACTTTTAAAGGGAGTAACTTTAGCTGATAGTGGTACATATACTATTACAGCGCAAGATTTAGCCGAATTTCCTTCAAATTCTATGTTAACTTTTTATGTTGGTAGAGCAGGTTACAACATTGCAACGGATGATAGTGGTAGTGATTATTCTTTGGCAGGTTTAACAGTATCTAGAGCAGACTTACAAATAGTAAAATAGTCTAAATTATTTAAAGAGGTGCTATTTCTGAGAAGAAGAGCACCTTTTTTATTTTATGAAATTCGTTTACAAAATACTACTTTTCGTTATTCTATGTTTTTTTTCGTGGAATTATTTCGGGTTGTTGTTCATTATAGCTTTTACTCTCTATATTAATATTATTCATTCTTCATTTTGCAAAAAGTGGTATGTCTTTTTATTACAAACCTTTGTTCTTAACTTTTTTTTCAATTTATCTACAACATTTTGGCTTTTTCAGGTCTCGTGGTGGGAGGGATTAATGGCAATACTAGGCAATTCCGTAGTAATGCAAATCCCCGTATTTTTAACCTATCTAATTGTATTCAAAAAACAAAAGTACTTCCCTTACGTATTCATAGTTTTATGGCTAATTTTTGAAATTTTACATACTCATTGGAGTTTTTCTTGGCCATGGCTAACACTTGGCAATTCAATGGGAAATGTGTACTATTTAGTTCAATGGTACTCTGTATTTGGCGTTTATTTAGGGAGTTTATGGATTTTAATTTTAGGTATGCTTTTCTCTCAAATAAAATGCAAAAACATTAAACAAAGAGAGAAAATCATTGTCCCTGTTGTCATTTTAATATTACCTTGTGTAATATCACTTTGTATGTATAGTTCCAAACAGACAACATTAGAACAACCAGTACAAATTACCACTTATTTACCAAGTAGAAATAATGAAAGTAACTTTGTAAAAACAAAAAGGTTGTATAGTAAATTAACAGGACAAAATGTTGAACAATTAATTGTCTGCCCTGAAGTTTTTTTATCATCGGCAAATATTTATTCATCCGCACAAAAAAAAAGTAATTTTTATTTTGATAAATATCTCAACAAAAACCCTAAATCAATCATTGTTTATGGTCAAGAACTAAAGTCAAAATATAACCTTTATAATACCATTGTAGTAAAAAAGCAAAAGAATACAGTTTTCAGAGTAAAACAAAAATTCGTACCTATGAGGGAATATACACCTACTTTTATTGAGAAAATATTTAAAGTCAAATCCTACTACAATAAAAACAAACAAGACTATACACAAATAATAAAAAAACAAGAAGGTTTCACACCCTTAGTTTGTTATGAGTCAATATTTTCTAGCTTTACAGCAAATTTAGCTACCAATAGCAACTTTATAATATTGTGTGCTAGTGAGGAATTTATGAACGGCTCTCGTTACGGAAAAAAACAATATCTTAACATAGTACGCCTTCGTGCAATAGAAACACAAAAACAAATATTAAAATGTTCAAACCAAGGAACTTCTTGCATTTTAAATGAAAAAGGAGAAATAACAAAAATACTTAACTCTGAAATAGAAAACATAAAAATAAATATCAATCCAAAAAATTCAATCTACCAACAAATACTAAATCGAATATGAAAAGTAAGAAAACATTATTGATTACTTTACTGGTTATTATCATTAGTTCATTACCATTAAAAGGGCAGTCAAACGACACAGAAGCTGCAATTTACAATATTGGTTTTAGTGCTGTATTTAGTACAGTTGGTGCAATAATTAATAAAAAACCTAATGAACCCCTTGGGAAAGTTATAAAAAAATCACTTTGGCAAGGAGCATTGGGTGGTTATATTACTTTTGAAAGTAAAAGAATATTGCGTGAAGCTCAACAACAAGAAAAATGGGAATATTTTTGGGTTGCAAAATTGGTAAATGCAGCTGGTACGTCAATCAAAGAGAATGCATCAATGAATAGAGATTTATGGGTAAAATGGCACATTAATATAGGCTTTAACAGAATAGAATTTAACACAATAGATAAATTTTCAGTCAGTTATAAAGTTATGCCAGTTTCTTTAATTTATACTGCAGATGCTTTTTTCAGGTATGACTTCAATCTTCAAAATTCGCTAAGAACTGGTGAATTTATTTTTAATACCCCATTAATCAATGATAAAGAAAACATAGATATAGAAGCATCAACTTACCCTGGTTATATTGTTTTTGAAAATGAATTTAAAAATGATATTAAATTAGTTAGCCACGAGATTATTCATCAATACCAAAATAACGATTTTACCATTTTTAATACCTACTATCAGAAACCATTAATAAAATGGTCGGATAAAAACAAAACAATTAATTGGTTAAATAGATATATATACCCAGAGTTTCACTATTTTATTCTTAGACCTACATATTTAATTGAAGAAAACACAGCTAACTCATATTACGATAATTTCTTTGAACATGAGGCTGGCTATTATTCCAATACGATAGATTAATTATTATGGTTTTAGTTGTTTTTGGAAAACAATTTGAAAGAATAATAAGGCAGCTTACAACATTGTATAAAAATAATAGCGGTTTAATCGCTAAAACCAAAGTGAGTAAATATAATAAAGGTCTGTGTTTAACGGAAAAGTTAGTGTTTCAAAATCCGCTACTATTCTTATACTCACCGTTGGCAACAAGGCTTGCTCACTCAAACTATCAAAAATGAAGAAAAAAAAGAAAACATTATAGATAAAAACATTTTAGAGATTGCTATAAAGCCATTCACAATTTCTAAAATTTAATTAATTTGAATGGCATAACTTAAATTTTTTTTATGAAAACATTAGATTTAAATCAAATGGAAAAGTTTCAAGGAGGAGATTGTGCAACAGGTGCTGCTTTGGGTAGTGCTGGTTATATGCTCTCTACCGCAGGCTTAATTGTTGCTGCAGCATCAGGGCCAATTGGCTGGGCAGCACTTGCAATTGCTTTTACAGCTAAAGCAATTGCAGTAGCAAGTATTGTTAACGCTTGTTCTGAGTAATTTTTCAAACTACACCTCTGTAAACAATAATTACAGAGGTGTTTTTACACAAAAAAATGAATTATAAAAAATATAAAAATATTGAGTATATACTAATAGCAATTGCTCTGTTGTTTAATTTAATTAATGCTTTTGCGGATTTAAGGAGGCTAGAGTATAATGATTATTTTTATATTCTCTTTTCAGGGCATTTGGCAATTATTTCAATGTATTGTATGATTTTTTTTTCAAGAAAAAAAAATTACCCTTTCAGAGAATCAAAATCTTTTTGGGTGTTACCTATTAAACCTAACATATATATTTATTCAGATTTTAGGTTTATTATCTCTAAATTAAGTTTTTATTTGTTAAATATAGTTTCTATTATTAGTCTAATTTATTACTTATATGAGCTTCCAATTTATAAAATAGCAACCTTTGTGATTGTCTATTTCTTATATTCATTTATAATTGTATTTATTTGTGTTATTTTAAAGTATTTATACGAAAGTAAAAAGAGTGTTCATACTGCAATTTATATGCTTAGTATGATTTTATTATTCCCTCTTTTATCAAATCAATTTTTGAACCTCACTTTTTATACTTATTACCCTTTTACCTCATTAGTTGTTTTTCTGTTAGAGGGAAAAGCAAATTATATTTCTTTAATAATGTTTTTAGTTTTACTTTCTTTTTTTTATGTTTCTTTTAAAAGAATTTCTAAAAATTGGCGTATATGATAACAAATATGACTTTTTATGTTTTTTTATTAAAGCTCTATTTGAAAAAAGGAATTATTAAGATTTTCTTTATTACTGAATTTTTTAGTGTGATTTCATTATTTTTAATATCCAATGAATATGGATATTATATTCATTTCTTTTTATTTACCATATCTATTATTCTACTTACTATCAACAGTAGTACTATTAGCCATAAAATGTATAAGAACTTTTTTTTGCTTTTGGGAATTACAAAATATACCTTTTTCATTAAAAAGAATATATTAACATTTGTATTATTTGTGTTCGCTTTGATTATTACTATTGCCTCATTTTTATTAAAACTTTTTATACATGATTCATTTTAATAACGTTACAAAAAAATATAAGTCTATTACAGCTCTCAATAATACTTCGTTTAAGATAAATGAGAATGAATTTGTAGGAATAGTTGGCAACAATGGTTCGGGAAAGACTACCATAATTAATGCTTTATGTAATTTAATTTCTTTAGATGAAGGAGAAGTATATTTTGATAAAAAGAAAATAACCCATAACGACCACTCTTATAAAAACAGATTGGGTATAATTTTGAGTGAACATTATTTTATTAGAGAATTTAATACAATCGAATATTTACATTTTTTTGCTAAATTTCAAAACATTTATGATAAAGATATTAGAAAAAGAATTGAAGAAATTACTGCTTTAATGGGAATTGATAATATAAACAAATCGATTGAAAAATTATCGTCTGGAAACAAAATGAAAGTAAGTATAGCTGCTTCATTAATTCATAATCCAAATGTGCTTGTTTATGATGAGCCTTTTGTTAATTTAGATTTTAATACATCCAATAAATTAAAAGATATAATCTTATCCTTAAAAGGAAAAAAAACATTATTAATAACTTCACATCATTTAGATTTAGTAATTGATATTTGTGATAAATTTTTAATTCTTGATGAAGGTAATATTATTGAAACAATAATGAAATCTGATTTTGAATCAAATGAAGAAATAAAACAACTTTTTAAAGACAAGATGATTGGTAAAAAATATGAAAATCAATTAAAATGGTTAAATTAAAAAAATGGGAGTAGTAAAATATTCAAGTAGTATTATCGTTAGTGCAGCTATTAACGACACCTTTGATGAAATACAAAAACTATTAAAAAAATTATTTTACCCTATTCAATATAAAAATAAAGAAAAAGGTATCATAATTGCACGAGTAGAACAAAAATGGTTAGCACCTGCAGGAGAGCTTATGGTATTTGATTTAAAAGAACTGGCAACAGATAATAAGGTAGAAGTTTTAATTTTCTCAAAAGACTTACTTGATTCTGGTGTAAACTTTAATAGAAATGTAAAAAATGTGAACCGATTAATGAAAGAGTTGAAAAATACTTTAAGTTAATGTGTAAATATTATTATGAGAAACTATAGATTTTTATTATTAATCTTATTGACTTTTGTTTTAACAATTCTTTCTAAAGAATTATTAAATACAGATGGTTTAGTAGCAAATTCTTTAGCTGAACAACTTACTTCTGAACAATTAAATAAGATTTTAAATTTTAATAAAAAGTGGCAATGGATAGGGTACACTTTAATTCCAATACTTTTATTAATTAAAATATCCATAATAGCTGCTATATTAGATGCAGGTTGTTTTTTCTTTAATAAAGAAGCAAAATACAAGAGCCTTTTTTATATAGTTACACAAGCAGAGTTTGTTTTCTTATTGGTAATTATATTTAAAACAGGTTGGTTCTATATATTTAAACAAAATTATACGTTAGAAGATTTACAGTATTTTTACCCATTATCAGCATTAAATATTGTTGGTTATGAGAGCTTACAAATTTGGTTTATATATCTATTTCAAACATTAAATTTATTTGAATTAGCTTATTGGTTTATACTGTCATATTTTCTAGGTAAAGAATTAAAAATCACAACAAATAAAGGTCTGTCTATTGTTGTGAGCAGTTATGGCGTAGCTTTACTTATTTGGATTGTTGGTATAATGTTTTTCACTTTAAATATGAGTTAATCTATGAGTAAAAGAAAAACGCTTTTTATAGTATTATTATTTATCTTACTATCATATTTGGGGTATAACGTTGTCTCTAAATCACAAGAAAAAAATGCTGTTACTAATAGTATTAAAACTATTCCTGATTTTAGTTATGCAACATTAAATAATACAATTTTTGCTAACAACAATTTAAATCCTAATTTGTCAACAGTATTTTTATATTTTAATAGTGAATGTGATTATTGCCAATACGAAGCCCAAAGCATTGCTGATAGTATAGATAAATTTAAAGATATTCAGTTAATTTTCATATCAACTGAACCTGCTGATAAAATTAAAATGTTTTCAGGGCAATACAACCTCAACAACAAAGAAAATATCATTTTTTTAAATGACAATGAAGATAGTTTCTCAAAACTATTTAATGCAAATTCAATTCCTTTTACCCTAATCTATGACAAAGAACAAAACCTAATTAAAACACATAAAGGACAACTAAATGCCATAGGAATATTAAGAATTGTTAATAAATAGATTTTAAAAGTAAATGCGTAAACCATTACAACTATCTGAAAAAAAGTTACAACAAACTTTTATATTACAACATGAACAAAGCGATTGTGGTGTAGCGTGTTTGTTATCTTTGATACAATATTACGAAGGTAATAACTCTTTAGAAAAATTAAGAGAATTAAGCGGTACAACGAAACAAGGCACAACACTTTTAGGCTTATATCAAGCTGCAAATCAATTAGGATTCACATCACAAGGTAACGAAGCTGATATACAAGCAATAATAGACCATAAAGAACCATTAATATTACACGTTGTTATTGAAAACCATTTACAGCATTATGTAATTTGCTATGGCTATAGAGATGATAAATTTACTATTGGCGACCCCGCAAAAGGGATTACTACCTACACAAAAGAAGAATTAGAGAATATTTGGAAATCAAAAACCTGCTTAACAATTACGCCTAATAACAACTTTGTAAAGGCAGAGACGAAAGCAAAAGATAAAAAAGAGTGGTTTTTAAAACTTCTAAAAGAAGATTATAGATTAATTAATTTTAGTATTTTATTAGGTTTAGGAATAGCTATTTTAAGTATGGCAATGGCGATATTTTCACAAAAACTAATTGATGATATATTGCCCTCAAAAGATTTTAATAAACTTATTACAGGAATAATATTAGTTGCTTTTCTATTATTGGTTAATGTGTTATTTACAGCCTTACGAGATTATTTTTTAATCCGTCAAACCAAAAATTTTAATAACCGTATTATAGATAGTTTTTACACTTCGTTATTACATCTACCTAAACCTTTTTTTGATACACGAAAAATAGGTGAATTAGTAGCACGATTAAATGATACACAACGTGTTCAACGTGTTATTAAAATAGTTGTTGGAAATGTGGTTATTAATGCATTAGTTACAATTGTGTCTTTAGGTCTTTTATTTTACTATTCTTGGCAAACTGGCTTAATTGCATTTGTCAGCTTACCCTTTTACTTTTTTCTAATTTATAGCTTTAATAAACGGATTATTAGTGCTCAGAAAGAAGTAATGCAAGGTTATGCTTTTAGCGAGAGTAATTATATTACATCTATGCAAGGTATTGCAGCCATTAAAAATAATAATAGGCAATCTATATTTCAAAAAATAAATCAACTTATTTATGGGAATTTCCAAGAAAAAGCCTTTAATCTTGGCAAAATAAATGTTCGTTTATCTGTATTTTCAGGGGTATTTAATGTGTTGTTTTTAATGGGAATATTAATTTACACATCTATTCAAGTCTATAATGAGACTATGTTGTTAGGCGAACTTATGGCGATTCTAGGTATTGCAGGCAGTTTGTTACCATCTGTAGCTAGTCTTGCATTAATAACCATACCTATAAACGAAGCTAAAATCGCTTTTAATAGAATGTATGAGTTTGCTTCAATTAAAAAGGAACAAAAAGGGAATATTGAAATTTCAGAATTCAATTCGCTTGAAATTAAAAATATATCTTTTCGTTTTGCTGGTAGAAGTCAATTATTAAAAGACATTAATATTAAGGTCGTAAAAAATGAGTGCATTGCTATTGTTGGTGAAAGCGGTAGCGGAAAAAGTACATTAGGTCAAATCCTGCAAAAATTCTATATCTTTGAAATTGGAACAATAATTGTCAATAGCCAAAATAAACTTACTGAACTAGATACAATAAGTTGGCGAAATATTTTAGGTGTTGTACCACAAGATGTTACCATTTTTGGAGGAAATGTTATTACAAATATTCTTTTAGGTCAAGAAGATAAACCAGAAAACATTATTAAGTTTTGTCAAGATTACAGTTTTGAAACTTTTATAAACTCTTTACCACAAGGTTACACCACCATTCTTGGAGAGGAAGGTATTAATCTATCAGGCGGACAAAAACAAGTGATTGCCTTAATGCGTGCTTTATACAAAAAGCCAAAGGTTTTGTTATTGGATGAATTCACCTCTGCAATGGACAGAAAAACGGAGCAGTTTGTTTTGGACTTGCTGAATAAGTTAAAATCTGAATTGACAATAATTTTCATTTCTCACAGATTACATTCTTTGCCGAAAATTGCTGACAGAATTTATGTTTTGGAAAACGGAATTATAACTGACTTTGGGAGTCACAAAAAACTTATGGAATCAAAGAACTTTTATAGCGAATTTTGGACTGAATTTCGAATTTGAAACACGAACGGAATAACGCCCAGTTGCCAACAATGTATAAAAATAATAGCGGTTTCAGTGCTAATACGAAAGTAGGTAAATATAAATAAAGACAGTGTTTAGTCGAAAATTTAGAGTGTATAAAATCCGCTACTATTCTTATACTAGACCGTTGTACACAAGCTTGACCCGTCCTGAAATATGTATACAAAAAACAACAAGTATATGTATAAAAATGATGGATATGTAAGACGTTATAGTGAGAGTTTTAAACTCAAAGTATTAGCAGAACTTACCAAAGGAAACCATTCCAAAAGACAAATTGCCTTAACTTACGGCATACAATCTAGTACGATAAACGTATGGATTAAAAAATATGACCGTAAAGATTTAATGAACACCCGTGTAACCGTGCAAACAGACGACGAATTATCCCGTATTAAAGCCCTTCAAAAAGAGCTAAAACAACTCAAAGATCTTCTTATTAAAAAGGATCTAGATAAACTTGTGAATGATAGTTATCTTGAAGTAGCTGCTGAAAATCTTGGCTATAAAAATGTTGAAGAATTAAAAAAAAACTTAAACATAAAGCCTTAATGAAAATAGCACCGATTAATAGAAAAAAAAGAAGGTACGCCATCGCTACTATTTGTAATGCTTTCGAGTTAAAAAGAGATGCTTATTACAAATATCAAAAAAGGTTTGTTCTTAAAAAACAAATAGAACAAAATGTAATAATGCTTGTTAAAAAAAGCAGGAAAACATTACCCAGAGAAGGTACTAGAAAGCTAATGAAATCCTTACATAATGATTTTAGGAAACAGAATATAAATATAGGTAGAGACCAGTTATTTAGAATCTTAAAAGAAAATAATTTGTTAATTAGAAGGAAAAAATATTCTTCTAAAACAACCAACTCTTACCATCGTTTTTATAAATATAAAAATATCATAAAAGACCTGATCATTAATAGACCTAACCAAGTTTGGGCTTCGGATATTACCTATATAAGAACTATAAATGGATTTTGTTATTTAGCACTTATTACTGATATGTATTCAAGAAAAATAGTAGGCTATGATATTAGTGATAGTTTAGAACTTAAAGGCTGTGTTAGAGCTTTAAATAAAGCTATTTATCAAACTAAAAATACCGAAGAAATCATACATCATTCTGATAGAGGAATACAATATTGTAGCAATGTTTATACTCAAATTTTGAAAAGAAAAAAGATACAAATCAGTATGACCCAAGAAAATCATTGCTACGAAAACGCAATGGCCGAAAGAGTTAACGGAATTTTAAAAGATGAATTCTTCCTCGACCAAACATTTACAAATATCAATCACGCCAAAAAAGCAACAAAAAATGCAATCAAATTATATAATAATAAAAGATTACATTTATCTTTAGATTATAAAACACCTAATTACGTGCACAAAAATGTAGCATAAATTTTAATAATTAACTGTAGCCCTATTTTAGGACGAGACAGCTGAATCCAGACGCACAGACGCGCACATTTCATTTTTTTCGTGCCTCAAAAAATAAAAAGAGCTTGCCTTTTCCCAACACTGACAATAAGTTTTATGAAGATGATTTTTATATGTCAAAAAAAAATTGTTTAAAGACTGAGAAATATATAACTTTGCCAAAATTGGGTAAAACAATAAAAAGTATAATAAACTAATGGCAAGTTTCGGAAACTACATAAAAATTCACCGAGAAGAAAAAGGTTGGAGTCAGACTGAATTCGGAGCGAAAGTCAAAATTAATACACCTGCTGTTAGTAAAATTGAAAATGACCATAAAAAATTTCCAGTTGGCAAATTGAAATTACTCGCCCAATTATTTGAACTAGATTATAGCCAAGTTAAAGACTTGTATTTTGCTGATAAATTCGCAAAAGAAGCTTTTGAATATAAATGTTCTGATAGAATATTTAAAGTTGCAGAAGACCAGTCAACTTATATCAAAGCAATAAACGCAAAACAAGGAAAATTAAAATTCTAATTGAGATGGATACAAAAAAACTCATACAAGTATTAGGATTTATACCTAGAGAAAATACTTCTGGAATTTTTCATAAAAACTATAACGGATATTCTATTGAAATTGATTTTGAAAAACAACAATTTGATTTCGGAAACAAAATAATTGGAGGAAGAACAACTACTCAAAATTTTTCACAAACTGAAAATTGGGTTGTTTTAGAATGTATAGACAGATTACTAGAAAAAGGTTATAAACTAGAACATATAATCTTAGAAAAAAAATACACAGTCGGACACGGAGCAAGCGGTGGTTGGCTAGATATTCTTGTTACTCGTAAAGATGGCTCTGCCTATTTAATGATAGAATGTAAGACTTGGGGAAAAGAATTTGAAAAAGAGTTTAAAAAGACTGAAACAAATGGCGGTCAGTTAATGACCTATTTTCAACAAGACAAGTCTGCTGATATTTTGATGCTATATGCTTCTAAATTGGACAAAAACAAAATCCAGTTTAAAAATGAAATCATAAAAATTGAGGAGCATTACAGACAAGCTGGAAATGTAGAAGATGTTTATGATAGATGGAATAAAGTAACCAATACCAACGGAATATTTGACGATTGGGTAAAACCTTATTTGTTTGAAAGCAAGAAACTAACCAAAAAGGATTTAAAAACACTGAACGAAGAAGATAGCAAAAAGATATTTCACGAATTTTTATCTATTCTTAGAAAGCATTCTGTTTCAGACAAACCGAACGCATTTAATAAGATTTTTAACCTTTTTCTCGCTAAAATATTTGATGAAAAAAAGAGAGATGATAAGGAACTTGATTTTCAATGGAAAGAACACAAAGACAATGCAGTTGATTTTCAAATAAGACTTATAAACCTATACAAATTTGGAATGTATGACTTCTTAAAAAAAGAAGTTAGAGGAATTTCGGATGATATGTTTAGCTACAAAACTCAAAAAGAATTAGAAGAAAAAAAGAAACATATTTTACTATTCAATAAGGTTTACGATATAAAGGATGTATTTGATGAAGAAACTTTTGAGGACAATCAAAAAGTATTAAAAGAAGTAGTTCAATTACTTCAAAAATTTAGAATTCGTTATCCTAGAAAACAACAACATTTAAGCGATTTCTTTGAACGTCTATTAACAACTGGTTTAAAACAAGAAGCTGGTCAGTTTTTTACACCACCACCAATTACGCGTTTCATAGTTCGCTCATTACCTATTTCTCAATATATAAAGAAACAATTAAACCACTCAATTCCAGAACTTCCTGCCGTAATTGACTATAGTGTTGGTAGTGGTCACTTCTTAACCGAAGTAATGGAAGAATACCAACGTGTTATTGAAAATGACATTGACACCTCAAGGTTAGAAACTGATGATGCCGAAACAAACGTAAATGCTTGGAGAATTAACAAATACGATTGGGCAAGTAAATATGTTTATAGTATAGAAAAAGATTATCGTTTAGTAAAAGTTGCAAAAGTTGGTTGTTATTTTTATGGAGATGGTTTAGCACAAGTTATACACGGAGATGGTTTAGATAGTTTCAAACATTCTAAAAGTTACAGAGGTCTATTAAAGAAAAACGCAGAAAAACCTCAATTTTCATTTATTGTTTCAAATCCGCCATATTCTGTAAGTTCTTTTAAAGGAGATTTGAAAAACGCTTCTGCTAATGAGGACTTTAAATTATTTGACAACCTAAGCGATAGAAGTTCTGAAATAGAATGTTTGTTTATTGAACGTACTAAACAATTACTAAAAACAGACGGAATTGCAGCCATAATATTACCAAGTTCTATTTTAAATAATTCGGGTTTGTATTCACAAGCAAGAGAAATTATTTTAAAAGCTTTTGACATTATAGCCATTACAGAACTAGGCTCTGGAACTTTTATGGCTACAGGAACAAATACGGTTACTTTATTTTTAAAACGTAGAGAAGATACCATTGCTGAACAAGTAGAAAAATCGCTAGCTACATTCTTTATAAACCTTAAAGACATTACTATAAATGGTATTGAAAAACCAATAGAAAAATATATTTCTCACGTTTGGGAAAATATTTCTTTTCAAGATTACAAAACTTTATTGAACAAAAAACCGAACGAAGCTATAAAGCAACACGAAATATTTAATGAATACGACAAAAAGATAAAAGCAAAAAAAGAAGATGATAAATGGAGTAAAATACTAGAAATAGAAAAAGACAAATTACTTTATTTTATTCTTACATATAATCAAAAAGTAGTTTTAGTTAAAACAGGGCAAAAAGCACAAGAAAAACAGTTTTTAGGTTACGATTTTAGTAATCGTAGAGGGAATGAAGGAATGCACCCTATACAGCGCAGCAAAACCATTGATGAATGTACACATCTTTACGATATGAAAAGTTTCACTAACGAAAATAAAGCTAGCACCTATATTTACAGAGCATTTACTCAAAACAAGTTCGACTTAGACATTGCTGAAACGCTTGAAAAAAATGTAAGCTATCAAAACTTAATTGATATGCTAACATTTGACCGAGCAGATTTTGAACAAAATATTTCACTTTCGATTAAAAAAAAAGTAAAAATTCAGACTAAGTGGAATGTGTTCCCTCTCAAAGAATTTGTTAATCTTCAAAATGGTTTTGCTTTCAAAAGTGCTGATTATGTTGAAAGTTCAAAAGTTTTGAATTTTAGACAAGCAAATATTAGACTAAAAGGAGTATTAGATTTAGATTATAAAAAAACTTTTTTACCTGATAACTTTTCAGAAAAGTATAAAGATTTTGTTTTAAAAGACGGAGATATTGTTATTGCAATGACTGATATGAATAGTGATTTAAATATACTTGCAATTCCCACTATTTTTAAAAATACAAGTAAAACTACTTTTCTTTTAAACCAAAGGGTTGGTAAATTTATTAATTTTAAACTTGATAAAATTATCCCTAGTTATCTAAATAGTATTTTAAAATCTGAAATTAGCAGAACTCAACTTAGAAACTTAGGTTTTGGGAGTGTTCAATTTAATTTATCTAAAACAGATTTACTGAATTTTAAAATACCGCTTCCACCGTTAGATATTCAACAAAAAATAGTTGATGAAATTGAGGTTTTAGAAAAGCAAGAACAAGATTTACAAAACAAAATAATAACGCATAAAGAACACATAAATACTGCTTTAGAAACTTTGTTTAATAAAGCAACTAAATCTGTACGATTAGGCGACACAGATAT
This sequence comes from Flavobacteriaceae bacterium, assembly GCA_014075215.1. Taxonomy (NCBI): domain Bacteria; kingdom Pseudomonadati; phylum Bacteroidota; class Flavobacteriia; order Flavobacteriales; family Flavobacteriaceae; species Flavobacteriaceae bacterium. The sequence goes on along the minus strand of CP046177.1, from coordinate 1,555,187 downwards.
TTTTGAAACTAAAATTGGAAAAAGAGTTTTAAAAAGTGAAATAAGCAATCAAGGAAAATATCCAGTTTATAGTGCTAATGTTTTTGAACCTTTTGGGTTTATAAATAAAGAGCTTTTAACCGATTTTTCAACTTCTTCGGTAGTTTGGGGAATAGATGGAGATTGGATGGTAAATGTAATTCCTGCGAATAAACCATTTTATCCAACCGACCATTGTGGTTATTTGAGAATTAAACAACCAATTGCGAAAGCTAGATATATTGCATATTGTTTAGATAAAGAAGGACAGCAAATTGGATTTTCAAGAACAAAAAGAGCTTCAATAGATAGAATTCAAGGAATTAAAATTCCACTTCCTACAATGGCAGAACAGGAAAAAGTGGATATTGAAATAGAAAACTTAGAGAAAGAAATTACGGCATTTGAAACAGAAATAGCTGAAATTCCAAAACAGAAAGAAGCCATATTGAAAAAATATTTAGAATAAAGCCAACGCAAGTTCAAGCACATTTAAAGTTTGCTCGTGCCTCACAAATTTAAAAGAGCTTTCACGCCAACGCTGATTGACAAACTGAATGAAAAAAGCCAGTGTACAACAATGTATAAAAATAATAGCGGTTTTAGAGCTAAAACGAAAGTAAGTAAATATAAAAAAGGTCTGTGTTTATCCGAAAAGTTAGTGTGTTTAAGTCCGCTACTCTTATACTAGACCGTTAGCATTCATTATGACCCGTCCTGAAATATGTATACAAAAAACAACAAGTATATGTATAAAAATGATGGATATGTAAGACGTTATAGTGAGAGTTTTAAACTCAAAGTATTAGCAGAACTTACCAAAGGAAACCATTCCAAAAGACAAATTGCCTTAACTTACGGCATACAATCTAGTACGATAAACGTATGGATTAAAAAATATGACCGTAAAGATTTAATGAACACCCGTGTAACCGTGCAAACAGACGACGAATTATCCCGTATTAAAGCCCTTCAAAAAGAGCTAAAACAACTCAAAGATCTTCTTATTAAAAAGGATCTAGATAAACTTGTGAATGATAGTTATCTTGAAGTAGCTGCTGAAAATCTTGGCTATAAAAATGTTGAAGAATTAAAAAAAAACTTAAACATAAAGCCTTAATGAAAATAGCACCGATTAATAGAAAAAAAAGAAGGTACGCCATCGCTACTATTTGTAATGCTTTCGAGTTAAAAAGAGATGCTTATTACAAATATCAAAAAAGGTTTGTTCTTAAAAAACAAATAGAACAAAATGTAATAATGCTTGTTAAAAAAAGCAGGAAAACATTACCCAGAGAAGGTACTAGAAAGCTAATGAAATCCTTACATAATGATTTTAGGAAACAGAATATAAATATAGGTAGAGACCAGTTATTTAGAATCTTAAAAGAAAATAATTTGTTAATTAGAAGGAAAAAATATTCTTCTAAAACAACCAACTCTTACCATCGTTTTTATAAATATAAAAATATCATAAAAGACCTGATCATTAATAGACCTAACCAAGTTTGGGCTTCGGATATTACCTATATAAGAACTATAAATGGATTTTGTTATTTAGCACTTATTACTGATATGTATTCAAGAAAAATAGTAGGCTATGATATTAGTGATAGTTTAGAACTTAAAGGCTGTGTTAGAGCTTTAAATAAAGCTATTTATCAAACTAAAAATACCGAAGAAATCATACATCATTCTGATAGAGGAATACAATATTGTAGCAATGTTTATACTCAAATTTTGAAAAGAAAAAAGATACAAATCAGTATGACCCAAGAAAATCATTGCTACGAAAACGCAATGGCCGAAAGAGTTAACGGAATTTTAAAAGATGAATTCTTCCTCGACCAAACATTTACAAATATCAATCACGCCAAAAAAGCAACAAAAAATGCAATCAAATTATATAATAATAAAAGATTACATTTATCTTTAGATTATAAAACACCTAATTACGTGCACAAAAATGTAGCATAAATTTTAATAATTAACTGTAGCCCTATTTTAGGACGAGACATTAAAACAGAGATGACAATCCAAGAAATAATATCTGCAATAGGACTTATTGGTTTAGGTTGACTACTAAAAGGGCTTCTTGATTTTTTCATTGCTGATAAAAAAAGAAAATCCGAGACAAAACATCAATTCAAAGAAACTAGATACAAAGCAATTATTCTACTCTGTTATACCTATGTTAATTTTGAAAGAGAAGGGACAACAATCATTGTACAGAGACCTGATATTGATTCAAAAGAAAGACTTTATAATGAACTAAATGCAGAATGGATTAATATGATACTTTATGCCTCCGATAAAGTTTTATTATCAATGAAAAACTTTTTGGAATCAGGTAAAGAATCGGAATTTAACGAACTTATCATTTCTATGCGTAAAGACCTATATGGAATCAAAACTAAGATTTCAATGAGAAACTTGAAACTACTAACAAAGCCTGATTAATTTGATTTTCTTCTTGTTTTTGGATATTGCTTCTGCTTAAACTCTGAAATCTCATCTCGTAATTTTTTATTCGCATTTTGAATCAATTCATTTTGGACTTTCATAATGCTCAAAAGGTCATTCATTGCATTCAAATTCTCTAATTGAGTAAAAACAATCCTTTCTAAATCTGCTTTTGTGTACTTCATCATAATAAAAATGATTTTTTAATTTTAGTTACTCATAATACATCATTGAATCTTCAAACAAATCAATAGTTACGTAATACGATTCAAATATAGTTTAAAAAGTTAAAAATTCAATTCTTTTTAATAAACTATTTTTACACTAAATGCTATTTACATAGTCTAAAACGATTCAAATGACCAGTAAAAAGAATTATAATAGAATACGGGTAGTTTTAGCTGAACAAGACAGAACAAACAAATGGTTAGCTGAAAAAGTAGGTAAAAATAGGACGACTGTTTCAAGATGGTGTACAAATGATATGCAACCGTCTATTGAGACTTTAGCAGAAATTGCTGAAATTCTAGATGTTGATATTAGAGAATTATTATTACCGACTAAAAAGTAAATCTCTCACAGCTGTGAGAGATTTGAAATTTACCAATCTCTATCACACCTGTGCGAGAATTAGAAATATCCAAATGAATGATTTAACTACATATAATGAATTTTTCAAAGAGATTGTCAACACAATCAGTTCTACTAAATATGAAGCTTATAAAGCACTAAACAAACATCATATTGCTCAAAATTTTGAAATTGGGAAACTGATTGTCCAAAACCAAGAAAAGAATAATTGGGGAAAATCTATTGTTGATACCTTATCCAAAGACATTAATAAAATCATTGATGGTGTAAAAGGCTACTCTCCTCAGAATTTATGGAGAATGAGGCAATTCTACTTAGAATACAAAGATAATGCTGACTTATTAGAATTAGCGTTAACCATTCCTTGGGGGCAAAATTTATTAATCCTTCATCAAGTAAAAGATATTGAAGAAAGAGCATATTACTTAGACGCTACGAACAAATTGGGTTGGAGTAGAGCCGTTCTACTCAACCAAATAAAAGCAAATGCTTATCAACATCATTTAAAAGACCCTAAACAAAGTAATTTTGAAAAAGCATTGCCAGTTCATTTATCCGAACAAGCTAATGAAGCAATGAAGAGTGAATATAATCTTGACTTTCTTGGAATTACCAAACCTATTTTGGAAAAAGAACTAGAAAATAGGTTAGTTGAAAATATTCGTGATTTACTCCTTGAACTTGGTTACGGTTTTAGCTTTATAGGCAATCAGTACCGACTAAAACTGAACCAAAAAGAATACTTCATTGACCTTCTGTTTTATCACAGGATATTGAAATGTTTGGTAGCTATTGAATTAAAGACTGTTGAATTTGAGCCTGAATTTGCAGGTAAGATGAACTTCTATCTTGAATTATTGGATGAACAAGAGAAACAACCAGACGACAATCCATCTATCGGAATAATTCTTTGCCCAATAAAAGACAATCTTGAAGTTGAATACACATTGAGAACAAATAATAAACCGATTGGAGTTTCTTCGTATAAGTTAACACAGGAATTACCTAGCAATCTGAAAGGAAAGGTTCCTACATCAGAAGAATTAAAACGAATGCTAACAATGGCTATAAATAATAGCGGGGATAGTGATAAATCAAAGAGCAATGACTAATAGGAAAGATAGTAGTAACCCGAAAGTTAATTACCTTAAAATCCGCTACTATTCATAGCCGGAACGTTACCTGCAAGCACGCAAAAATGAACATCAGTACAAATTTGTATCTTTGTATAAAAAATAGTGAACTAACAATATGCCTAAAAAGAATCAATCAAAAAGATTAACAAATCAACTTTAGTACATGACAAAAAATATAATTAATTGATTATCAGTAAATTAAATGTTAAATAATTAAAATAAAGCATTGATTTTCAGTATATTAGAAGAATAACATCACTCATTTTTCTAATGAAAAAAACCAATGCTTCCACTAAAAGTAGTGAATTAAATTCAGTTTTAAGTTCTCATTTCCAAGGTAAGATCAATTTGGCAAGAATCAAACTCATATCACATTTCATTATCGCCCTCTGTAAGGTACAGACAGTTACCTTTGAAAAGGTAGCCAACGCTTTTGAGACCTCAGTAGATTCGAAGTCATCACTCAGACGTATTCAAAGATTTATTGCTGATTATTCGTTGGATGGAGATTTGATCGCTCGTCTTATATTTAGTCTCCTTCCTAAGCAAGAGGGATTGATCTTGAGTATTGATAGGACCAATTGGAAGTTTGGTCAGACCAACATCAACATTTTTATGTTGGGAGTTGTCTATAAAGGTGTTGCCTTCCCATTGTTATTTACTATGTTAGATAAGCCAGGGAACTCTAACAGTCAGGAGCGTATTGATCTTGTGAATCGTTTCATAAGACTTTTTGGCAAAGATGTTATTAAATCCATTGTAGCCGATAGAGAGTTTGTAGGTAATCATTGGTTGGATTTCTTGAATACAAATGGAATCAAATATTATATCCGCATTCGAAACAACTTTAAGGTAGAGCTTCCTGATAAGAACAAAACCATCAAAGTATTTCACTTGTTTAATCCACATAAGATCAATGAGTTTGTGTATTATCCTAAAATTGTACGTGTTAATGGTCAGCTTTGTTTCCTTTCCGGATGCAAGTTGTACCCAAAAAATGGAAAGCCTGATTTCTTAATCATTGTATCGTTCAACGCTCCTGATAAGGCCTTTGAACAATACAAAGAACGATGGCAGATAGAGATGTGTTTTAAAGCAATGAAAGCCAGTGGCTTTGATATTGAAAACACACACCTGCAAGATATTAAGCGTATTGAAAAATTAGTACTGCTTGTAATGATGGCTTTCGTATGGTGTTACAAAGTTGGTATATATTTACATCAGATTAAGCCTATCAAAATAAAAAAGCATGGAAGAATGGCTAAAAGCATATTCAAATATGGATTAGATTATATCGCTTCTGTGCTATTAAACCCTGTAAATCAAAACAATATGAACTTGACTAAATTTTTGTCATGTACTTAGCAAATCAACATAAAAAATCCCAAGGTGTAGTTGGCATATTTGGAGAAGAAGCAAAATCACACGACATAACTGTTGGAAAAATTTCACAACTCATAATTAAACAACTTGAAAAAGATTATCCTCAATTAAGTTTTCAATATAGAACAAGCATTAAAAAGGAAGAAATAAACGAAATTTTACAGAAAATTGATAAAAACTTAGGACGGACACTTTTTGTATCAAACTCAAGTATAAAACCTGATGGTGGAATTATTGAAGTAAAAGACGACAATGGAAATTGGAGAATAGTTTTGGTATCAGAGGCTAAACATCAAGGAAAAGATATTGATAATATTCAACAAGGAAAATTAGTTGGTAAAAATAACAACCAAGACCTTATGGCTGCTGGTAATGCAATAGAAAGGTCGCACAAAAACATATCTGAAATTGCTAATTTTATGTTAGCTGAATAACATTTCCCTTACGTTTTATTCTTAGAAGGGTCAAATTTCTTGACTGAAACTATAAATGTTACAAGACCAGACGGAAGAGTAGTAACACTTACATACAATTCGGGTATGTTAAATAGATTAGACCGCTTAACATCTGCTAATTACGGAATGCCTATCAATGAAAATTTATGTGAAAACAAATTTGTTAAGCATAACAAGAAAAACATAATGCTTCAAGCGACTTCAATTTATACACAAGGAGATGGTAAAAAGTGGAATGCAGAAAAGATGTTTGAAATTATGATTGAGATTTCTAAAACATCTCTTAAAGCATTAGGTAGTGATATATTTAATCAAATTACTCAAAAAAAGTGATTTTTAAACAAGATTGAAATGGCAAGAAAGGTACAACACTCTTTATTAAATAAAGCAAAAACCAATAAAAACGATGAGTTTTATACGCAGTTTTCGGACATAGAAAGTGAATTAGAACATTATAAAAACCACTTTAAAGGCAAAGTAGTTTTTTGTAACTGTGATGATGCTCGTATCAGTAATTTTTTTAAATACTTTGCACAGAATTTTAAAGAATTAGGTCTTAAAAAATTAATATCTGCTTGTTATAAAAAACAAGAACGAGATTTGTTTAATACTGAAGAATCTGAAAACGGGTCTTTCTATGAATATACAGGAACAATAGAAGATAGAATTGAACCAAATTCCCAAGATATTATTTACTTTAATGGAAATGGCGATTTCCGAAGTACTGAAAGTATCGAACTATTAAAACAATCAGACATTGTTGTTACTAATCCACCGTTTTCACTATTCAGAGAATATGTTGCTCAATTAATTAAATACGACAAAGCTTTTTTATTAATAGGTAACATTAATGCAATTACTTACAAAGAAATATTTAAGTTAATTAAAGAAAATAATGCGTGGCTAGGTATAAACCTTGGTAGAGGTATTTCTGGTTTTATTGTTCCCGAACACTACGAACTTTACGGAACAGAAGCTCGAATTAATGAATCTGGAAATAAAATAATATCCCCTAATAATTGTTTATGGCTAACTAATTTAGAAACTTCTAAAAGACACGAAGATATTGAATTGACAAAGAAGTATTTTGGAAATGAAACCGAATACCCTAAATATGACAATTACGATGGTATTAATGTAAATAAAACTAAAGACATTCCTTCTGACTATAACGGATTTATGGGCGTACCTATAACATTTTTACATAAGTTCAATCCTGACCAGTTTGAGATAATTAAATTCAGAAAAGGAAATGATGAAAAAGATTTATCAATAAATGGAAAGTGCCCGTATTTCAGAATTTTAATCAAAAACAAACGAATACAAGCTGAATTTATTGAATTAACTAAAAAGAAAAAAAGCCAGCAGGTAACAAAGGCTATACGTAATTTGGGGATTAACGATAATCAGCAAGTCTATGCAAGCAAATAACATTTGAGTAAATTGAAAATTTATCGCTTTAAAATCCCAAACTACGCATAGCCAAAACGTTGGCAACAAGGCTGACTCTCTCAAACGGAGAAAAAAGACTGTAAATAAACGTTTTAGAAATTGATAAAAGCCATTCACAATTTCTAAAATTTAACTAAATTTGAATGGTATAACTTAAAATTATTTTATTATGAAAACATTAGATTTTAATCAAATGGAAAACCTTCAAGGTGGAGGTGATGTTGGATGTGCAGCTGGAATAGCTATGGGTGCATTAACTTTTGCAGCGGCATTTTTCCTTACGGGAGGAGCTGCAGCAATTTTATGGGCAGTAACTTGGTCTTTAACACCTTCTGCAGTTGCATTAGGCTGTACAGATTTGTAAATTATTTATCCTCAAGGAGTATAATTAATATTTCTTGAGGATTTTATAAATTTATAATTATGAAATTATTTTTAAAAAAGGACATACCTAGTTTTATTTTTGTAGCAAGTTTGACTGTATTAGGTGTTTTTCTAACCTTAATATTGTTAGGAAATCAAAACGACAAAGAACAATTAGGCGCGATAATTGGTATTATAGGTTCATTCTGTCTTGCAGCAAGTATGTATTTGACAATATTGAAAAGAAATAAAACAACGAGTGAGTAATAAGGCTATATTTTTAATACTAGTATTAACTCAATTTTGTTTAGGTTTTTTTTCTAAAGAGTTACTCAATACAGATGAAGTAGTGATTAATTCACTATCAGAACAATTGTCTATAGAGCAAATTGATAACATGATTGATTTCAGAGAAAAGTGGCAGTGGTTGAGTTATGTAATTCTACCATTGCTTCTTTTATTGAAGATATCAATTATTGCAGCAATTATTGATGTTGGTTGTTTCTTTTTTGGTAAAGAAATCAAATATAAAATACTTTTTAATATAGTAGTAAAAGCAGAGTTTATATTTTTGTTGGTCATTGTTTTTAAAACTGCTTGGTTTTATTTTTTTCAAACAGATTATAATTTAGAAGATTTGCAATACTTCTATCCATTATCTGCTTTAAACATTATAGGTTCTGAGGGTTTACAACCTTGGTTTATTTATCCGTTTCAAGTATTGAATCTATTTGAGCTAATATATTGGTTCATTTTGGCGTATTTGATTGGTAACGAACTTAATGAAAATACTGACAAAGGCTTTTCTATAGTAGCAAGTAGTTATGGGATTTGTCTATTAATTTGGATAGTTGGTGTAATGTTTTTTACCTTAAATATGAGTTAAATTTATGAATAAAAGAAAAATACTCTTTGCTGTTATTTTAGTTGTTGTTAGTTTATTATCTTATTTAGGATATAACATTGTTACAAAATCAAAAGAGAAAAATGAAATTGCTAAACAGTTGCAAACTATTCCAAATTTTGATTTTAAAACTTTAGATAGTATTTCTTTTACAAAGAAAAACTTAAAAACTAATATTACAACTATCTTCATTTACTTTAACAGTGAATGTGATTTTTGTCATCATGAAGCACAAAGCATAAGTAAAAATATAAATAAGTTTAAAAATGTTCAATTTGTTTTTGTATCAAATGAACCTATTGATACCATAAAGCAGTTTTCGGAAGAATACAAACTAAATAATCAACCTAATATTACCTTTTTATATGATAACGCTTTCCATTTTACTAATCAATTTAATGCTCAATCTATTCCTTATATACTGATATACAATAAAAATAACGAGTTGATAAAAAAACATAATGGACAATTAAATGCTAACGGAATTTTAAGGGTATTAAATCAAAATGACTAAAGCAATCAACCTATCCCAAAAACATCTTAAACAAACATTCATTTTACAACACGACCAATCGGACTGTGGTGTATCGTGTTTATTGTCGCTAATTCAATAGGGTGCATAACATTTTGTCGCGAAATAGTTATTTTTAAGGATTAACTTTTAAAAGCGACACCATTATGATTAGCGAAGAGGAATTTTTAGCCCAAGCCAAGAAGCGTTATCAAGCGATAGCAAAATTATCAAACATAAAGAGTTACTATGATTACGAAAAGACTTTTGATCAAATATGGACGGACTATGGTCGAGAGGTTTTAGAGAGAAGTATAAGCGAACCATCTAAAGACAGGCGTAAAAAAAACTTATCACGTTACGGAAAGATAGAGATTAACAACACTCATCCCTTTAGTGAAAAAGTCAATGGATTTAAGATAAGTCCCTATATGCAAGACAAAATGATTTATATTGGTCAAAACGATTGTTATGGAGATGGTCATGAAGTTTTATCGAATCTTCTAGGTGTTTCAGTCAATGCGATGCAGCTTTACAGAGTCACAGACTTTTATGGTGGTTTATTAGAGCAAGAAAAAGTATTGGAGGTTGATGCCGTTGAACCTGATATTCTTAAGGTAGATAACCAAGAGTGCATATATGCTATGGTCGATGGGTCGATGCTTTTCACTCGGGAAGAGGCTTGGAAAGAAGTAAAATTAGGCAGAATTTTTAAACAGAGTAGCTGTATGGACATATCAAATAAACGTGGATGGATACGCCATTCGTTGTATGAAGCATATTTAGGCAAAGCTGATAAGTTTACAGATAGAATGGATAGATACTTAGGCTGTTACAGGAGTATTGATAAGCGACTGATTTTTGTTGGTGATGGTGCTAGATGGATATGGAAATGGGTAGATCAACATTACCCTTTTGCCACACAAATATTGGATTGGTATCATGCTTTAGAACATTTACACGATTTTGCTAAGGTTTGTCTCTCTAATCAAGAGTCATATAACAGTTGGGTTGGTCAACAGGAGCAACTACTAAAAAACAGTCAAGTAAATCAAGTCATTGAGAATATCAAAAACTTAGAATTGACAAAGCAAAATCAACGTAAACAACAAAGCCAACTTATCACATATTATACCGAAAATAGGTCGCGTATGGACTATCAGCAATATCAAAATACAGGAGCAGGTATTATAGGATCTGGAGCCATAGAAGCAGCTAACAGGGAGGTTGTTCAAAAAAGAATGAAACTCTCTGGACAACGTTGGTCTAAAATTGGAGCTCAAAATATGCTCACATTAAGAACAACTAAACTGAGTGATAAATGGAACAAAGTAGTTAACCTAATCTGTACTGAGAAAAATAAAGCTGCTTAAAACGACAAAATGTTATGCACCCATTCAATATTATGGTGGCTCAAATAACTTAGAAAAATTACGGGAACTAAGCGGTACTACTAAACAAGGCACAACTTTATTAGGCTTATATCAAGCATCAAACCAATTAGGTTTTACTGCACAAGGTAATGAAGCAGACTTTCAAGCAATAATAGACCATAAAGAACCATTAATATTACACGTTTTAATAGAAGAACGACTACAACACTATATTATTTGTTATGGCTATGAAAACAATAAATTTATTATTGGCGACCCAGCTAAAGGGATAATTCATTTAACAAAAGAAGAATTAGACATTATTTGGAAATCTAAATCTTGCTTGACATTAATACCAAATGACAATTTTGTAAAATCTAAATCCCAAACTAAAAATAAAAAAGATTGGTTTTTAAAATTACTCAAAGAAGACTATCGTTTAATCTCTTTTAGTGTTTTATTGGGTTTAGGTATTGCTATTTTGGGTATGGCAATGGCAATTTTTTCTCAAAAATTAATAGATAATATTTTACCTTCAAAAGACTTTAATAAACTAATTACTGGTATTGCTCTCGTTGCTTTTTTGTTACTGATAAGAGTATTGTTTACTGCTTTACGAGATTATTTCCTAATCCGTCAAACTAAAGATTTTAACAATCGTATTGTAGATAATTTCTATTCATCGCTACTAAATTTACCAAAACCTTTTTTTGATACTCGTAAAATTGGTGAACTTGTAGCGCGTTTAAACGATACACAACGTGTGCAGCGTGTAATTAGTCAAATTGTAGGCAATGTGGCAATTAATGTTTTGGTTACTATTGTATCTTTAGGTTTTTTGTGTTACTATTCTTGGCAAACAGGCTTAATCGCTTTTATTAGTTTACCTTTTTACTTTATCCTTATTTATAGTTTTAACAAACGTATTATCAATGCTCAAAAAGAAGTAATGCAAGGCTACGCTTTTAGTGAAAGTAATTATATTACGTCAATGCAAGGTATTGCGATTATAAAAAATAATAACAGACAATCTATATTTCAAAAAATAAACCAACTCATTTATGGCAACTTCCAAGAAAAAGCCTTTAATCTTGGTAAAATTAATTTACGTCTATCTGTTTTTTCTAGTGTTTTTAGTGTATTATTTTTAATGGGTATTTTGGTTTATACATCTATTCAAGTCTATAATGAAACAATGCAATTAGGAGAATTAATGGCAATTTTAGGTATTGCAGGTTCATTATTGCCATCAGTTGCAAGCTTAGCACTAATTACAATTCCTATTAACGAAGCTAAAGTAGCTTTTAACAGAATGTATGAGTTTGCTTCAATGGAAAAAGAACAAAACGGAAGTACTGAAATTTTGGATTTTAAATCTCTCGTAATTAAAAACCTTTCTTTCCGTTTTGCAGGCAGAAGTCAATTATTAAAAGCCATAAATATTAAAGCAAATAAAAATGAATGTATTGCTATTGTTGGCGAAAGCGGTAGTGGTAAAAGTACATTAGGGCAAATCCTGCAAAAATTCTATGCTTTTGAAAACGGAACTATAATTGTCAATAATCAAAATAAACTTATTGAACTAAATACAACAAGTTGGCGAAATATTTTAGGTGTTGTACCGCAAGATGTTACCATTTTTGGAGGAAATGTTATTACAAACATTCTTTTAGGTCAAGAGGATAAACCAGAAAATATTGTAAAGTTCTGTCAAGATTACGGCTTTGAAACTTTTATAAACTCTTTACCGCAGAGCTACGCCACTATTCTTGGCGAAGAAAGCATTAATCTATCAGGCGGACAAAAACAAGTGATTGCATTAATGCGTGCTTTATACAAAAAACCAAAGGTTCTACTATTAGATGAATTTACCTCTGCAATGGACAGAAAAACAGAACAGTTCGTTTTGGATTTGTTAAATAAGTTAAAATCTGAATTGACAATAATTTTTATTTCTCACAGATTACATTCTTTGCCTAAAATTGCTGACCGTATTTATGTTTTGGAAAACGGAATTATAGCCGACTTTGGGAATCACGATAAACTTATGGAATCAAAAAAATTTTATAGCGAATTTTGGACGGAATTGGGATTTGAAACACGAACTGAATAACGCCCAGTTGCCAACAATGTATAAAAATAATAGCGGTTTAATTGCTTAAACGAAAATGAATTTTATAGATTAAACGACAGTAATAAACGGAAAAGTAAGTATATAAAATCCGCTACTATTCTTATACGAGACCGTTAGGTGCAAGGCTGAGGAAAATGAAACGAAGTGCTAAATTGATAGATTTTTGTTTTGCCGATCCGCAAATGAAAAAGAAAAGCCAACGCACATTTGGCACATTTACAAGCTCCAACTCACGAGCAGACACTTTTGCTTGTAAAAGAGCCAAATTTTTGCTACCGCACACATAAAAATGTATCTTTGTGAGATTAGTGTAAATTAAGAATTGTTTACTTTTTTGTTGATTTAGAGAATAATAATATGCGAACATATAATAATGAAGAAGAAATAAAAGTTCATGTAGTCTTACCATGGTTAGAAAACTTAGGGTATAAGAAAGACTGTATGGAGTTTGAGAAAACAATTAAAGTACAAGAAGGGAGAAAATCGAAGTCAATTTTTGCTGATATTGTAATATACTCTGATAAAAAGTGTGAAACTCCGATTATTGTTGTAGATACTAAAGGACCGAAAGAAATATTATCAAAAAGTGGTAGAGACCAAGTTATTAGTTATGCAAGATTACTTCCCAAAATCGCACCTATTGCAGTTTTAACAAATGGCACTAATTATCATATTTTTCAAGCACTAGATAAATCAAGGTTAAAAGAACTACCAAAACGTACAAACCTCTTAAAGGATTTTGTTAGTGCTGTTTTAAGCAAAAATATTCAAGAAGTTTTAAGAGAAGAGGCCACAAAAGAATTATTTACAATTGATGATGTTAATATATTTAAGGATTTATTGAAAAAATGTCATACGTCAATTAGAAATAATGAAGGGTATGATTCTATTCAGGCTTTTGATGAAATGTCAAAAGTGTTATTTGCCAAAATGTATGAAGAGCAATTCAACAAAGAAAGTAATCGTTTTACGTTAGAAATTTTTGACAAAACACTTGAACAACTAAAAGTTAATATTGTACAACAGCAATTTCAGGAAATTCAAAAAGCTGATGGATTTAAGGAATTATTTCCTGCCGAGACATTAATAGAACTAAAAGATAGAACTATAAGAGAAATTGTTCGAATTTTTGAGCGCTTTGATTTAACTCTAACAAATTTTGATGTAAAAGGAGAAGCCTTTGAATATTTTTTAGGAGATACATTTACAGGTGGTTTAGGTGAATTTTTTACTCCGAGGAATGTTGTTGAGTTTATTGTAGAAGCGATTTCTCCGAAAATAGGCGAAAAAATCATTGACCCATTCTGTGGTACAGGTGGATTTCTGATTTATGCATTTGAGATTGTTTCAGAGAAAATTCGCTTAAATGAGTTTTCTGATTCAGAGAAGAAAAAATGGAAAAAAGTACTTTCTGATGAATCTTTATTCGGAACAGACTGGAAATATAGAACAGCTCAATCTTGTAAAATGAACATGATTGTTCATGGTGATGGAAACACAGGTGTACATCAGGCTGATGGGTTTAAAAATATTGATGGACTAATTGAGGAAGGTAATTATGATATTTGCTTTACGAATCCACCTTTTGGAGCAAAAGAAACAGATGATAATATATTAAACAGATTTGAACTTGGTTCAGGAAGAAATAGTCAAACGAGAGAAATACTTGCGATTGAAAGATGTCTTAATTTAGTAAAAAAAGGTTCAGGAATATTAGCTATAATATTACCAGATGGAATTTTAAATGGAGACCGTAACTCTTTTGTAAGAGAGTTTTTGCATAAGGAGGCAGAATTGCTTGGCGTTATTGGATTTAACAAAGAAACTTTTGAAGGTTATAATACTGCTGTTAAAACATCGGTATTATTCCTAAAACGGAAGGAGAATAACAATGACACCTTACCAGACAAGGTTTTTATGGCTGTTTGTACTAATACTGGTTATTCAACACTAGGCCACCAAATAGCAGGAAATCAATTACCTGATATATTATTTGATTTCAGAAACTTTCTAAAAAAAGAAAAATTTGAACCAATCCATAAAAACACAAAACTTGTTTCACTAAAGAGTATTTCTGACAGAATAGATGCTGAAAGATATATTGATTACATGGAGCTTCCTGAAATTGATGATATCAATAATCTAAAGAAAGAATCAGTTGCAAAATTTGAATTCATCAATCAGGTAGGAAGCAATATTATTGATAGCATTAATCAAAACAACTTTAGTAAAAAGTACAAACCTGAAAGTTTCGAATATTATAGATTCTCTGATTTATTTGAACCAATTTCAGATAATCGTGTGTTGGAAAAGGAAAATAAATATACTCAGTTAGGCTTACATGGGAAAGGGAGAGGATTATTTAAAAGAGAAGTGAATTATGGGCATCAGATAGGTGCAAATAGACTAAATTTCGTACAAAAAGGATGGTTAGTTTATAGTAGATTATTTGCAAAAAACGGTTCATTTGGTGTAGTGAATGAGGAATTTGAGAATGGAACAGTTTCTAGTGAGTTTCCAACATTCAAATTAAAAAAACCTAAATTTGATGAAGAAATGCTTTTAGAATATATTGTATTCTATTTAATTTCTCCTCAATCAATTAATTACATTATTCGTTTAACAACTGGTTCTACAAAAGAAAGTAGAGGTCGTTTCAAAGAAAATCAATTAATGGAACTTATGATTCCAGTACCGAAGACTAAAAAGGTTTTTGAACAAATATGTAAGCCAATACTGGAGAGAAGAAAATATATAAAGAAAATAAATCAAGTTGTTGATTCTTTGGATGATGTTAGTCTGTCTCTTCAACTATCATTGCCTAATCTTGGAGAATAATGCCAGCACTTCGCATCCATACACATTGCCAAGTCGCTCAAAAAGCCAACGCACAAACCAAAACTTGTCAAAGAGTATGGCCGCCCAAACGCACGGGAAAATTGCCGACCCAAATAAAACAAAAAACAGAGCAGCTAATGAATGTAAGTGCTTGATAATGAATAAAGCCCAGCACCTAACAATGTATATAAAATATTTGGCGGATAGTGCTAATTTTGAGGTAGTTACACTTAGTGAAAATTGTAGTGGTTTGACAGGAAAGTGCTTCGAAATGCCAAACGATTTCATATACTATACGTTAGCACAAATAATAAAGAAACCGAAACCATAAAAACATAGATGAAAAAAATATTAACGATTTTCCTTCTATTGCTATCCACTTATGCAATAGCACAAGACAATAAAAAGGATTTTATAGAAGGAGAATATACTTTTCACGGGACAGTAACTAACCATGATGTAACCATAGATTATAGAGCCAAAGTAAAATATTCCGCCACGTTGTTCGGAGGAATAAAAGTGAATGCCACTATAACCGAATTTGAATTTTGGAATTTACGTTACAAAGGCAAATTGATGAGCGATGCAGTTTATAAGAAACTAGGAATAAAAACCCAGAATGGAGGTGGAATAAAACCAAACAAGAGTAGTCTTTTCAATTTTGCCACAACTATACGGTTTTTTTTCCCACCAAATTTCATTAAGGATACCTATGATGTAGAATTTGTATGGGTAGGTTGGGGAACATTTGATGAATATACCTACTTAAAAGACTCTGATGTTAAAAAAATAAGAAGTTACTTTAATATAAAGAAAGAGAACCTGGAAGATTTTTACAAACTCAGTATTTTTTTTCGTGACTTGCAAATTACTGACTTTAATATGCCCATTATTGAGGAAATAAAAACTGCTATGGACGAAGAAATAGCTGACAAAAAAGACAAGATACGAAAGCTAGAGGAACTTAAAAAACTCTATCCAAATGAGAAATTAAATTTAAGCCAACTGAACCGAAAAGTAAGCCTCTTACGCGATGTTATAGACCAAGGCTATACCAACTGCTATGGCTACCACACCTGCCACCGTGCATTAGCCAATGCCCAAAACGAGATAGCAGAACGTGAGAAAAAAGGCGAGAAAGAAGACAAAACCGAAGAAAAAGAAGCTGTAGCCGAAAAGGAAGAAGATAGCAAAAATGACGGCAAAAACACCGAAGAACAGCAACGCCTTGCCCAAGAGCAAAAACGCAAACAAGCAGAAGCCCAACGCAAAGCCACCGAAGCCAAGAAAAAAGCCGAACAACAACGCCGTGCTGTAGCTGAAAGGAAACGAAAAAAAGAAGCTAAACGGAAAGTGAAGGAGAAAGAAACATTTATCTATTACGTTTTCTCATTAGTATCTGGTCAAAAAATCGAATATGGTGGAGGAGATATCTATTACATCTACACTAAAATTCAAAAAATTAAAAGCCCAAAAATAATCAAAATTCATAGCTGTAGTGGGAGGTATAGTATGGATGATTATGGGTGTACAAGTGCATTCGAACCAATTATAAATGATGAACGTCCTTACTATCATAGAGATATACGAGAAAAATACAATCTTATTAAGACTTTCCGTTTTAGAACAGACGTTTACATATTTTCTTCATTTGAAAAAGCAAAATTTTATAGAAAAAAATGGACTGCTAATAATAAATACGGTGTTAAAATAGAAGATAATGAATATGAACTAGTATTCTACAAAAATAGACTTAGATAAGAAAAGGCGAGGTAATGGAAACTAGAATGAGACTTGATTATTAACAATTAAGATTTATAGAATTATGGCAGAAGAAAGAAATAACATTGTAAAACAGTTAAGTTCATTAGTGGTACTTTTAACTTCTATTGTGGCATTAGGAACAAGTATAAGGAGTTGTGATACTGCTGATAGCAATAAAGAAGAAATAAATGAGATAAAAGGAATTTATGAAAAAGCGGAAAAAATTAAGGAATCATTTAATATATTATATCCACAAAATGGTTCAACTGTTGGGGTGAACGTTAAGGTTTTTGGAGCATATATCGGAAATTTGAACGAATTAAAGAACCATAAATTATGGTTAGTTTTAGGGTTAGACAATTCAAAATATTCAATAATGGAAGGAGCAATAAATATTAGTGCAAATCAAAAGTGGTATCACGATAATGTTAATATAGGCTACAATGATGGTACTAAACTTAAATTGATGATTGTTTTAACAGGAGAAGAAGGAACCAAATGGATTGAAGGGATGGAAGGTGTTTTTTCGGAATTACACCCTGATGCTCAAATAGTTGATTATATTGATATAATTAAGAATACTAAAACCCAATAAACCTATGACTACAAACACCATACTACAAAAACTCAACGAACTTAAACCTTATTTGGAAAAGGAATTTTCAGTCAAGGAAATTGGCATATTTGGCTCTTTTGCTAATAATACCTTTCGTAGAGATAGCGATATAGATATTTTGATAGAATTAGAAAAGCCCATCGGTTGGAGGTTTTTCACTTTAGAAATGTATTTAGAAAAAGCATTTGGCAGGAAAATAGATTTGGTTACCAAACCTGCTCTTAAAAAGCAACTAAAAGAACAAATTTTAGCACAGGTACAATACGTTTAATATGAAAAGAGAAAAACGGGCATACAAATTGTATTTAGAAGATATTCAAACAGCTATGGAACGTATTGCCGAATACATAAGCGATTATTCTTTTGATCAATTTAAAAAAGATTACAAAACCGTAGATGCAGTTATCCGCAATTTTGAAATTATCGGCGAAGCATCTAAAAACTTACCTAATAGCATCAAAGAAAAATATACTGATGTGCCTTGGCAGGAAATGTATTTGTTGAGAAACAAAGTATCGCATGAATATTTTGGTATAGATTACGCCATTATTTGGGACATTGCCACCAACTATTTACCAGAAAACAAATCACAAATAGACAAAATTATAGAGGATGAAAAATAATAAGATAACATTTATAGTTTTAATATTTATCATTTTACTCACTTCCTGTAACTTTAATTAGCAAGATTATAGTGGAGTATGGATAGACAGTAAAACGCAACAAAATGCTATTTTCATTGAAAAACAAGAATCGGACTATTTGGTAACTGATAAAGAAAAAGAATTTCAGGCAGTTATGAGTGAGGGCATGTTGGTTCTTTCACTTAATCCGTCAATCAAGGCAAAATTAGATAAAGTAGATAATTTAGATATTGAGGGAAATAAATTTATTCGCTTAGAAAACTCTAAGCTGTTCAAAAAACTGCATTCAGACACCCTGTTTTCAGAAGGCTTAGCAAAAGTGTGGTTCAATAATAAATATGGTTTTATCAATCAAAAAGGAAAATTTATAGTCTCACTACAATACGATGATGCAGGAGTTTTTTACGATAGCTTAGCACGAGTAAGGCAAAATGGAAAATGGGGATTTATTGACCTTAAAGGAAAAATAGTTATTCCATTAAAATATGAAGCCGTCTCATTTTTTTCAGAAGGTTTGGCAGGTGTAAAGATGAATAATGAATGGTTTATCATTAATAAGAAAGGAGAAATATCCCAAGAAGAAAAAGAAAGATTAGAGAAAAAGAAAAAACGAGCGAAAGAGGTGGCAGAGAAAAAGGAAAAAGGAAGTTTTAAAAAACTTCTACTCAATAATGTATCTCAAGGTTCGTTTGATTATGGAGTACCTTGGAGAACACATTTAAAAGGAAAATGGGGATTTATTGATTCTAAAGGAAATATTATTATTCCGCTTAAATATAATGATGTAGATGTTTTTCGTGAGGGGCTATCAAGCGCAAAATTAGGTGATAAGTGGGGGTTAATTAATGAAATCGGTAAAATTATCGTTCCATTCAAATATGACAGCATAGTAAGATCTATACATTTAACTATAAATGGGGATTTATCAGCAACAAAATTAAATGAAAAATGGGGCTATATCAATGAGAAAGGCTCAATCATTATACCTTTTAAGTATCAATCGGCAGGCCCTTTTTATGATGATAAGGCTTATGTTATTCAGAACGGAAAGAATTTTCGTATAAATGCTAAAGGGGAGTGTATCAAAGATTGCGATTAAAAAGAAAAAATTACTTGTGCTAACATGGTATAAACATAATAAGGGCTAAAAGTCAAAACCAAAGTTAGTTTTGTATTTGCAAAAGTAGTTTTTAAATCGAAACTAATAACTTGTTAACCCCTTACTATGCTTATACCCAACCGTTGGGCAACATTAAAAAACAGATAACATATGTTTGACAAATTATTTGGAAAATCACAAAACGAAACTAAGAGTGTTCATTGTGAAGTAAAAGGAACTGAAACCACAATAGAAAACACTGTAGCTTTGGTTAAAATTGATGGAGTAATTGCATTGAAAAATTTCAATAATCCTTCCGTTGATTTTGACAGTAAAGAAATCCAATCAATGGATAAACCACCTTTAAAATTCTATTCTGAATTGGTAGTCCCTGAAGGTTTAAAGCCTGTCTTTGGTCGAATGTTTTCAATCATAAATGATGAAGATGAGATTGAACATTCAACGGCAATTATGTCGGAAGAAGGAAAAAAAATCTACTCGGGTCAGAAATTATTTCCTCTAATGGAGCATATTAAAAATGGTGTTGAATTACTACAAATACCACCTTCTATGTTCTTTGCAGTAGTTGACACAGAAGTTTCATTAAAAAATAAATCTTGTGAAAATTGGCATACAGATTTTAAAGGTTTAGGAAGGAAATATAGATATAAAAAAATATTTGATGAAAAAAGAGAACGCCAAACATTCGGAATGCCGGGAATCCTGATGCCAGGTTATGATGTGGCAGTTGGAGATTGCTCTCAAAAGAATCCAAATGGCACAGGATATATGTATAAGACAGATGGTTCTTTTAAACCAATTGAATTGTGTTGCAATGAGAGTGCTGTCTCGTTTTGTAAAAAGAACAAAGCAATCGTCTACTACAATGATTTTTTAAATAACGGCAAACTGCGAGTTTTAACACCTGAAACGGAAAGCATAAACCGAAATTTGCAGAATTCTTATCTGTTTCGTTCCTCAAATATTTAGCAATGCAAAAGCTTTTAACCGACAATTTGACTCTACGAGAAATAAAAGCAAAAGACGTTTTTGGTTATTCCGAACTATTTGCTGATAAAGAAACAATGGACTTATTTGGCGGCCCAACCGTAAACAATGATTTAGAGATCTCTGATGTTATAGCAACAAAAAGAAAAGAATATGAAAATGGGACTGCATTATTTTGGACAATAACAGAGACAGAAGAAAGGGAATTTATTGGTTTTGTAAGACTAATGAGCTACAATAGTTACTATTTTGATGCAAGTTTCTCTTCTATGGGAGAGCTTAGAAATAGTCCTGAATTATTGAATTACATAGACAAAGAAAATGGTTGGGAAATAGATTATGCACTATTAAAAGAGTTTAGGAACAATGGGTTTATGACCGAAGCGCTTTCAGCCGTACTTGACTATTGCAAAACTAATTCAATTCGTGTGATTTATGCAAAAGTGAATAGTATGGAAAATAAGGCAACCACAGCAGTATTGTTAAAAAATGACTTTGTCGAACACTTACCACAAGCTAATCAAAAAGGTGGTTTAGGAATGATTTATAAATGGGAAAATAAATAACGATTGCCCAACATTGGCTATACGTAATGCGGGTGAATGTGCTGATATGAAAGTAATTACATTAAATAAACTAAATACTAAACGGAAAGTGAAGTGCCTTGAAATCCCGCACTACGCATAGCCAAACCGTTGGTAGCCATTTTGTCTCGTCCTAAAATAGGGCTACAGTTAATTATTAAAATTTATGCTACATTTTTGTGCACGTAATTAGGTGTTTTATAATCTAAAGATAAATGTAATCTTTTATTATTATATAATTTGATTGCATTTTTTGTTGCTTTTTTGGCGTGATTGATATTTGTAAATGTTTGGTCGAGGAAGAATTCATCTTTTAAAATTCCGTTAACTCTTTCGGCCATTGCGTTTTCGTAGCAATGATTTTCTTGGGTCATACTGATTTGTATCTTTTTTCTTTTCAAAATTTGAGTATAAACATTGCTACAATATTGTATTCCTCTATCAGAATGATGTATGATTTCTTCGGTATTTTTAGTTTGATAAATAGCTTTATTTAAAGCTCTAACACAGCCTTTAAGTTCTAAACTATCACTAATATCATAGCCTACTATTTTTCTTGAATACATATCAGTAATAAGTGCTAAATAACAAAATCCATTTATAGTTCTTATATAGGTAATATCCGAAGCCCAAACTTGGTTAGGTCTATTAATGATCAGGTCTTTTATGATATTTTTATATTTATAAAAACGATGGTAAGAGTTGGTTGTTTTAGAAGAATATTTTTTCCTTCTAATTAACAAATTATTTTCTTTTAAGATTCTAAATAACTGGTCTCTACCTATATTTATATTCTGTTTCCTAAAATCATTATGTAAGGATTTCATTAGCTTTCTAGTACCTTCTCTGGGTAATGTTTTCCTGCTTTTTTTAACAAGCATTATTACATTTTGTTCTATTTGTTTTTTAAGAACAAACCTTTTTTGATATTTGTAATAAGCATCTCTTTTTAACTCGAAAGCATTACAAATAGTAGCGATGGCGTACCTTCTTTTTTTTCTATTAATCGGTGCTATTTTCATTAAGGCTTTATGTTTAAGTTTTTTTTTAATTCTTCAACATTTTTATAGCCAAGATTTTCAGCAGCTACTTCAAGATAACTATCATTCACAAGTTTATCTAGATCCTTTTTAATAAGAAGATCTTTGAGTTGTTTTAGCTCTTTTTGAAGGGCTTTAATACGGGATAATTCGTCGTCTGTTTGCACGGTTACACGGGTGTTCATTAAATCTTTACGGTCATATTTTTTAATCCATACGTTTATCGTACTAGATTGTATGCCGTAAGTTAAGGCAATTTGTCTTTTGGAATGGTTTCCTTTGGTAAGTTCTGCTAATACTTTGAGTTTAAAACTCTCACTATAACGTCTTACATATCCATCATTTTTATACATATACTTGTTGTTTTTTGTATACATATTTCAGGACGGGTCATTTGGACACCGAACCAGAGCAATTTAAAGACCATCCGACTTACGGAATTAAAAGAAAAAAATGTGAATTGACTCTCTGAAAGTGAAGAATGAAAACCTAAAAAGTCCAAACTGTGGAAAGACCACATGCAGAATAAGGGCCAATTAAATTGTTCTGCAAAATTTAACCTTTAAATTATTTCATTATGAAAAAATTATTTTTATCATTAGTATTACTACTAACCGTTTCATTTGCCTTTGCAACAAATGATGTAGAAAAAGTTTCAACAGTTGATATTACAACAGTTGATATTACAACAGTTGAATTGACCAATTTTGTAGAATTAGAAAATGCTGATTTTACAAAGGAGAACGATGTGACTTATACTGTTTCTTCTGAAGAAGATGCAAGTTGTGGGTTTACTTTGACAATATCAGATGGTAATTTTTCTTGGACAACTGAAATTGATTGTAGCGGATGGGATGATAATACTTGGGATGGTTTTATACAAGACATACTTGACTGGTTAGCAGAGTAAACAAATGTTTTATGAACTCACAAAAAGAATGTAATATTTAATTTTGTGAGTTCATTTTGTTCTTAAATTCTAAAAAAATGAAAAAAAAATTAAACTTAATAACATTTATAATATTGTTAAATGCCTTTTTATCTTTTTCTCAAAAAAATGTTACTACAGGATATATAGAATATGAAATGACTTTTCCAAATGTAGGAAATCCTTCTGAAGAATTGGGTACATTAATCTTTAATGATTCTATTAGTTTATTTACGTATAGAAAAGAAGGATATAATAAAAAGTTAAACTCATCTTCTAATTATAATGAAAATGAAAATGGGAATATGGTAATTAAAGCAAAAAAAGAAGATAAATTTGGAAGTATTATTTTTAGAAATTTTAGAAATAAAAATATCACTTTCAGATTAGTAACTTCTAAATTTTATACTTCAAAATTAGTTAAAGATAATTGGGTGAATTTCAACTGGGAAATTAAAAATAAATACAAAAAGATAGGTACGTTTAATTGTCAAATGGCAGAAGGTAAGTTTAGGGGAAGAATTTATACTGCTTGGTTTACAAATGAAATAGCGTTATCTTATGGCCCATGGAAGTTGTTTGGTCTGCCAGGATTAATAATCGAAGCTTCTGATGAAGATAATGATTTTAAAGCAAAACTTCGTTATATAAAATATCCTAAATTAATATCTAAAGAGCAATTTAAACAACCAACTAATGGAGAGAAATTAACTATTAAAGAATTTGCAACTTTTCAAAAAAATATTCCGAAAATAGCAGAAGAAAAAATTAAATCAAAATTTCCAAGAGGTATAAAAATGAAATTTAGCAAGCTAAAAACTAATTTTATTGAAAAAACATTTGAATGGGAAACAGAAAAAGAGAAAAACTAAAGTGGTTTTTAAGTGTATTTTTAATATTTCTGTTTTCAACATCAGTTTTTGCACAAGTAAAAATTAATGGTTTTGTAAAAGACATTATAAATGCAAAAGGAGTATTTGCAAACGTAGTTTTAAAAACAAGTATTGACAATTCAATAATAACGTATGCTATAACAAATAATGATGGTAGTTATCTATTAAAAACAGACAAGATAGGGGAATTTAATTTGATTTTCTCTGCGCTGTCTTTTGGAACAAAGAAAATCCCATTAACAATAAAAGGAACAGAAAAAACAATCAATATTGATGTTTCATTAAATTCTAAAACAGTTAAACTAGATGAAGTTATTATACAAACGAGTAAGCCGATTACGGTAAAAAAAGACACCATTGTTTTTAATGTAAAATCCTTTTTACAAGGTAACGAACAAGTAGTGGAGGATTTACTAAAAAAAATACCAGGATTAACAGTAGAGACTGATGGCACTATAAAAGTAAGCAATAAAGAAGTAGAGAAAGTAATGGTAGATGGCGATGATTTTTTTGAAAGAGGCTATAAAATTCTAACGAAAAATATGCCACCAAACCAAATAGAAAAAGTAGAATTATTACAACGATATTCAAACAATAAACTACTTAAAAATGTTGAAGAAAGCGATAAAGTTGCTTTAAATCTTGTATTAAAAGAAGATGCAAAAAGAGTTTGGTTTGGAAACATTAATTTAGGTTATGATGTTACATTAAATAACAGATACAAAATTAGTAGTAATTTAATGAATTTCGGCAAGAAAAATAAATATTATTTTCTCGCTAATTTTAACAATGTTGGTTATAATGCCACAGGCGATATTAATCATTTAATTCGTCCTTTTCGCTATGGCGAACCAGCAAGTATTGGCGACAATCAAAGCGTAAATACATTAATCAACTTAAACTCTTTTACACCAAACTTTAAAACATCAAGAACCAATTTTAATAATACAGAATTGGCATCATTAAATGCAATTTTTACCTTATCTAAAAAAGTAAAGCTAAAAACACTTGGTTTTTTTAATTGGGATGAAAATGATTTTTTTAGAAATTCCGTTCAAAATTTTAACATTAACGGAATAAAATTTACTAACACCGACGATTTTGTATTGCGGAAAAAGAAATTTATAGGTTTCGGAAAAATAGATTTAACCTATGATATTTCAATAACTAAAATGCTTGAAGTCACAACGAAATATAACAATCAAGATACTGAAAACACAAGTAATTTGAATTTTAATAGCCAACAAACAGTTGAAAGTTTAAACGACAGAAACACCTTATTTGACCAAAAAATAAGCTACACAAACAAATTTAAAGAAAACAAAGTTTTCCTGTTTACAGGACGATATATAAACGAAAAAATACCACAAAACTATACAATTAATCAATTCTTCTATCAAGATTTGTTTCCAAGTAATTCAAACGCAAACAATGTATCACAACTAAGCGAAACCAAATGCAATTTGCAGGTGTAAACGCACACCTGTTAAACCGTAAAGAAAACGGTCATTTATTAGAACTTCAATTAGGTAATGAATATAGAAAGGACGCACTATCAACTACATTTTCACTTTCAGAAGATGAGATGGTTTTGGAACAACCTAACGGTTATCAAAACCAAACGAACTATCAAGTTAACGATTTATATTTTAAAAGTAAATACCGTTTAAAAATAAAAGATTTTGGACTTACAGGAAAATTAGACTTTCATCAACTTTTTAATCAAATAGAAAACAACAATACTACATCCAATCAAAATCCATTCTTTATAAATCCGAGTATTGGTTTCGACTGGAAAATAAACGACAAGAACAAAATTATTTCTTCATATTCGCACAACACCACAAATGCGAAAATAATTGATGTTTACAGCGATTTTGTGTTGACGGGATTTCGCTCTTTTTCAAAAGGCACAGGAAATTTTAATCAGTTAGATGCATCAAGTTTGGTTTTTAATTACCAATTAGGAAATTGGAGCGACAGATTTTTTGCCAATACATTTCTGCTTTACAGCAAAAATCACGATTTCTTTTCTACAAATACCTTAATAGAACAAAACTACACACAGGCTGAAAAAATTCTAATTAAAGACCGAGAATTTATAAGTATTAATTCAAAATTAGATTATTACTTTAAGTTTATCTCATCAAATCTAAAATTAGACTTAGGTTATTCACAAAGTGAATTTAAAAACATTGTTAATAATTCTAATTTAAGACAAGTAACCTCAAACAATTACAATTATGGACTTGAATTACGTTCTGGTTTTAGTGGCATTTTCAATTATCATATTGGCACAAAATGGAATACAATAGAAATAGAAACCACCATTAATAATTCATTTACAGACAATGTAAGTTTTTTAGATTTATCATTTGTATTTAATAAAAAATTGGATTTTCAATTACAAACGGAACGATACTACTTTGGAAATTTACAAACCGATAATATCTATTATTTTTTAGATTTTGACTTAAGATATAAACTCATTGAAAACAAATTGACTTTGGGACTTAAAGGCAAAAACCTTTTCAATACCGAAAGGTTTAAGAACTTCTCAGTTAGCGACATAGGAACATCAACGACTCAATACAGATTATTACCAAGATTTGTACTTTTGAAAATGGAATATAGATTTTAAAAAACGAATGAATTAAAACGGCTACCAACAACGTATAAGCATAATAAGGGTTAAAAGCCCCGAACCAAATGTGATTTTATGTTTGTTCAGGTCATTTCTATACTGAAATTAACAACTTACCAATCCCTTACTATGCTTATACAAGACCGTTACCCACCATTAGAGAAAATCCACCGCACGGTCAAGCACATTTGGTTTTTGCCAACACCCAAAGCCCTCGCTAAAAAACCAAAAGAGCTTGACCTTCCCCACCACCACTCGAATAAAAATAATCTGAATAAAGTAAAGCAAATTGATAATCTTTTATTAATTTTGGACAATTAATGTCCTGAAATAATTTCAAGAACAAAAACAGAAAGATGACAGTCAAAGAATCATTTGGAGAACACATCAAAAGACTGAGGGAAGAACATAAACTACCACTTAGAAAAGTTGCGTCCGTGTTAGACCTTGACCCTTCAACACTGAGTAAGATAGAAAGAGGAGAAAGAACGGCAAACAAAGAAATGTTGCCAATACTTGCGGAATTATTCAGTGAAAATGAAAAAGAATTAAGTTTAATTCTTTTTAGCGACAAAGTCGCTTATCAACTTATGGAAGAAGAAAATCCCAATGAAATATTGAAAGTCGCAGAAGAAAAAATACAATACTTAAAAAACAAGAACGCTAAACAAGGTTCACTTAATCTTAAATAATTATGACAGTTAAAGACCTTGTTAGAAAATATCATTCCGACAGAGAAACATACCTTAAACCGAGTTATAACGAAACGCAACTTAGGACTGATTTCTTAGACCCTTTTTTTGAATTACTTGGTTGGGACATTACAAATTCAAAAGGAAAACCAACCAATGAACGTGAAGTTTTAGTTGAAGAAGGTTTAAAAGCAGATGCTACCGCAAACACAAAAAAACCTGATTACACTTTCAGACTTTTTTCTGAACGAAAATTCTTTTTAGAAGCAAAAAAACCAAATGTAAAAATTGAAAAAGATAACGAACCTGCAAAACAGGTTCGTAGATATGGGTTTACAGCAAAACTGAAAATATCAGTTTTATCAAACTTTGAATATTTAGCAATCTACGATTGCTCTCAAAAAGTTGAAAAGGACGATTCAGTAACGAAATCAAGAATAAATATTTATCACTACAAAGAATATGAGTCTGCTTTTGATGAAATCAAAAAACAACTAAGCCACCAAGTAGTTTACACAGGAGAATTTGATGAAACTTGGAAAGACATTGAAGAACAACTTAAATTATCAAGTGTTGATAGTCTTTTCCTATCTCAAATAAACGATTGGAGAATTACTCTTGGAAAAGAAATCTATTTCCACAAACCAACTATTTCAATTGAAGAACTTAATGATATTGTTCAATCATACATAAACAGCATTATCTTTTTGCGAGTATGTGAAGACAGAAATTTAGAAGCTTACAAAACACTTTTAAACTTTGCTGATAAAAATGATTTCAATTCGTTAATCAAAAAATTTAAAGAAGCAGACAAAAAGTATAACGCAGGACTTTTTAATCATCCATTAACAGACGAAATAATCTCAAATAATAGTTCTGCTTTTTGGACTATAATTGAGCATTTGTACTTCCCTGAAAGCAGTTACTCCTTTTCAGTATTCTCTTCTGACATTTTAGGAAATATCTATGAAATATTTTTGGGAGAGCAATTAATCATTGAGGATGCTGAAATATTAATCAAAAAGAAGCCTGAAAATATTGACAGAGACATTGTTACAACACCAACATTTATCATCCAAGATATTTTACGCCAAACGGTCGTCAAACATTGTGAAGGTAAAACAGACAAGGAAATTTTAAATTCTTCTTTTGCCGATATTGCTTGTGGTTCAGGTGCATTTTTATTAGAAACATACCAATTATTACAAGATATTTTAGTCGATTATTATTTAAAGAATGACCCTAAAAAATTAATCCAAACATCAATAAAGACTTTCAAACTTCCATTTGAAATTAAAAAGAAAATATTAGAAAATTGCATCTACGGAATTGATAAAGACTACAATGCTGTAGAAGCTTGTAAGTTTGGGCTTCTTCTTAAACTACTTGAAAATGAAGATAATTTAACCATTTCATCACCAGCACTTCCAAACCTTAAAAACATTCATTTTGGCAATAGTTTAATTAGTCATTCGATAGCCCCTAAAAAGGATCAAAACGAAATCAATCCTTTTGATTTTGGAAAAACAAAGTTTGACGTAATAATTGGTAACCCTCCATATTTGGCTACCGAACATATGAAGCAATTTACACCTTTAGAATTGCCTTTATATAAAAAACATTACTCATCATCTTACAAACAATTAGACAAATACTTTCTGTTCATTGAAAGAGGTTTAGACCTATTAAAACCAAAAGGCCATTTCGGTTATATCGTACCAAGTAAATTCACAAAAGTTGGAGCAGGTAAAAAGTTAAGAGAATTGCTTGTTTCAAATAAATCTATAGAACAAATTATCTCATTTGGAGCAAATCAAGTCTTTCAAGATAAAACAACTTATACCTGTTTGTTAATTCTTAAAAATGACAAACAAAAGGAACTAAACTACTTAGAAGTTGATTCATTAAAAAAATGGAAGACAAGAAAAGTCAATGATGAACATTTTGACTCTGTAACATTTGATGAACTTGAAAAAAACAATTGGCTTCTTGTTCCAAGCATATTAAAACCAGTTTTCAAGTCTATAAATAAACAATCCAAAACATTAGAAGACTTAATTGGTTCTGATAATATTTACAATGGAATTCAAACAAGTGCCAACAATATTTACATTCATACCAAAACAAAAGAAGATAAAAAATACATCTATTTTTCTAAAGATGGCATTGATTGGAAAGTAGAAAAGGTATTAACAAGACCATATTACAAAACTTCAAGTGGTGATGATAACCTCAATACTTATCGCCCTTTTAGTCCAAATACTTTTGTTATTTACCCATATTTAAAAACAAAAAAAGGAATCGAATTTGTTGAAATTGACAAATTAAAAACCAACTATCCTAATTTGTTTTCATTTCTAAATCATTATAAAAGCAAATTAGATAATTCAAAGAGAGACATAAAACCAACACCTACAACAGCAAACGAATGGTATCGTTTTGGAAGACATCAAAGTCTTGATAAATGTGATGTTCCCGCTAAAATTATTGTTGGAGTTTTGGCACAGGGTAATAAATATGCAATTGATTACTTTGGAACTCTAATTTCATCAGGAGGAACAGCAGGGTATTGTATGATTACTTTACCTGACGATTTCGCTTACTCAATTTACTATATCCAAGCTCTTTTAAATTCTAAGTACTTAGAATGGTTTTCTGCGTTAATCGGAGAAGTCTTTAGAGGCGGATATATTGCAAGAGGAACTAAAGTCTTAAAGAATCTACCAATTAGAGTTATTGATTTTGATAACAAAACAGATAAAGCAATACACGATAAAATTACTTCAATTCAGAAAGGATTAATTGATATTCAAGGTCAAATTGACAAGAACAAAGGAAACAACAGAAAGTTGATTCCTCTACAACGTCAATTTGATAGCCAAAAGAATGAATTAGACCAGACACTCAACACATTATTTAACTTAGGAGAAAGCGACAACCTTATTCCTCTAATTTCAAAATTATATGCAACTAATTAAAAACGCATCTAAGGAAAAATTAAGGGGTGGTTTTTACACTCCTGAACCAATTGCATCATTTATTTTAAAATGGGCTTTTAATGGCAACAAAGAATTAGACATTCTTGAACCAAGTTGTGGTGATGGTGTTTTCTTAGAAGAAATTCAGAAAGGAAATTACGAATACAATTCTGTTACAGGAATTGAATTTGATGGAATTGAAGCTGAAAAATCAGCAAAAATTGGGTTAGATAAATCCAAAATTATCAATTCTGATTTTCACGATTTCTGTATCAATACAAAACAGAAATTTGACTTAATAATTGGTAACCCTCCATACATTCGATACCAATATTTCGATAAAGAACAGCAAAAATTTGCTTCGGATATTTTCGGGAAAGCAAAGTTAAAATATTCTAAACTTACCAATGCTTGGGTTTCTTTTGTTGTGGGATCTTCCTTACTGCTAAAAGAAGAAGGGAAAATTGGTTTCGTACTTCCTGCTGAAATACTACAAGTTTCTTATGCACAACCTTTAAGAGAGTTTTTAGGTCAGTTCTATAACAAAATAAACATTGTTTCTTTTGAAAAATTGGTGTTTCCAGATATTCAACAAGAAGTCGTTTTACTGTTATGCGAGAAAAACAATTCTAAAACGCATTTAATTGAACATTTAGAATTGCGAGATGCGGAAGAACTTCAAAAATTAGATGTGTCGAAACTTAAAAACCCAAAGAAAAAGATAGATTTCAAATCAAACAAATGGACTTTCTATTTCCTTGACCAAAAAGAAATTGATTTTTTAGAACGACTTCAAACAAAAAAGATAATCCCTCAATTAGGTAATTATGCAAAAGTTGAAGTAGGGATAACAACAGGTTCAAATCCATTTTTTACTGTACCGCTTTCGACCGTGCAATTTTACAATTTGGAAAAATATGCAAAGCCATTAGTTGGTAGAAGTGTACAAGTTCCGAGTGCAATTTTCACTGAAAAAGATTGGCAAAAAAACAGAGATTCAGAAGCAAGAACACACTTCTTATCTTTTCCGAAAATCAAAGATTTAAACGGTTCGATTGGTGCAAGAGATTATATAGCTTGGGGAGAAGAAGCAGAAATAAACAAAGGATATAAATGTAGAATCAGGGATGAATGGCAAATCGTGCCATCACAACGAATTTCTGATGCTTTATTTATTCGTAGAAACAACAAGTATCCAAAGCTGATAATTAATGAAGCCAAAGCATATACAACGGACACAATGCACCGAGTAACCGTAAAAGAAAATGTAGAAATAAACGCATTAACAGCAAGTTATTACAACTCACTTTCTTTTGCTTTTTCTGAAATTTGCGGAAGAAGTCACGGTGGTGGAGTTTTAGAACTAATGCCTAATGAAGTAGAACGAATTCTTTTACCATACAATGAAAATAATGCAGAATTATTACCAGTAATCAATAAAATGATTCGAGATAAAAAAGATATTTCTGAATTACTAAAAATCACGAATGAAAAAATATTGAAAGAAAATTTCGGACTGACAGATTCAGAAATTGAGTTGGCAGATAGCATTTGGAAGAAGTTATCTAACAGAAGATTGAATAGAGGCAAATAGACATAGAATTTCCATCAATAGTTTAGAAATGAGGATTGACATTCATACACATACAAAAAAAATAAAACAAGGTGATTCTGAACACCGAAACATTGATGTTGAAAAATTTACAGAAATCATCAAGGAAACTGATGTTAAAATTTTAGCAATCACTAATCATAATCATTTTGACCTCGAACAGTACACACAATTTAAAACCAGTGTTGATGGAATTTGTCAAATATGGGTAGGAATAGAATTTGACATTCTTGAAGAAGAACGAAGAGCACACTTAATTACAATCGTAAGCCCTAAAAATGCACAATCTTTTAGTGATAAAGTAAAAGAAGTTATTGGAACAACTTCTGTTGACACATTTACAATTAACATAGAAAATGTTGTAAACAATTTTGATAGTCTTGATGCGATTTTCATTGCTCACTATCACTCAAAGAAACCAAACCTAACAGACAAAGATTTAGATAAACTTGAAAGTTTGGTTTCTAATCCAAAAAGAGTTTTAAAAGAAGCTTCAAACTCTGTTTCAGCAGGAATTTACATCAATCACGGACACAATTCCATTCACGGTTCAGATGTTCAAAATTGGGATAATTATACTAAAAATTCCACGAGTTTACCTGAATTAAGGTTACCTGTTGAAAGCTTTGAACAATTTTGTTTGTTATTGGATAAAGATGACGCAACTATCAAAACAATTCTAAACAAAAGAAACTATCCAAATAAATCCGTTCAATAGTGCAGCAGAAATAATGGATGTTGATATTTACAATGACATCAATATTCTGTTTGGCTCAAAAGGGACAGGAAAAACAGATATTCTAAAAGCACTTTCAAAATATTATAATGGTAAAGGATTTAAAACAGAAGTTTACGAATCAAACACAAATAAAATAGATGAAGTTTTTGATCTTAAAGGCACAGAACTAACCATTGATATTGAGCAATTTGGAATTGATGATTGTTCCACAGAGTTAGCTTCTTTAATAAATGCTACCGAAAAGGAAATAACAAGTTTATCGAAATATGGAGATTACTATTCCGCAGATGCAAAGAACAAAATCTCAAAAAATATAAAAATTGACAAATTCACTACTCTTGATGAAAATTCACCTAAAAGAAGTTTTGAAGATGTCAAAAATAATTTAAAGAAATTTCAGGAGTTCAAGGATTATTATACCGCAGATACGAAACTGAAAGAAGTTATCGGTGATGACCTTTTAAATGAATTGGACAATGTTATTGAAAGGATTTTAGAAAAAATAAATTCTGAATCGGGAAAACGATTTACTGACTATAAAAGTATCAGTTTCTTTAATAAGTTGGTAAAACTCTTTGTTTCTGAAATTTCCAAAAAGACAGGACAACCTGAAAAACCGACAAAAACAGGTTTTGCTGAGTATGCAAGTAATAGAATTTCTATTGAGAAAGATGTAAATAAGATTCTTGAAAATGTTTCAAAAACAATTGACCCGATTGTTGAAGAAGTCGGCAATTTGGGAGATAAAGGGAAATTGTATTGTAAAACCAATTTATTAATACAAAACGGAAAAATTTCTGATGCTAAATACAAACACACAAATAGCACAACGAAAATTCCACAAAAATCAGTTGCAGATAAAATAGAACTCATTTCAAAGCATATTTATGCAAATACTTTGTTTGAAAAAATAGATGAACTTAAAAACGTTGAGAGTTCTGAATCTGTTTCATCAATTAATGATTTATTGCTTTTTTATAAGCATTTTACATTAGATAATGAATTTTATACACCTTCTAATGGTGAATCATCAATGGTTCTTTTGCACAACGAATTGATGAAAGATAAAGAAATTTATCTCATTGACGAGCCTGAAAAAAGTTTAGGAAATGACTACATAAGTGATGTAATTGTTCCTTTGATAAAGGAAAAAACCAAAAGTGGTAAAAGAGTTATTATCGCAACACACGATGCAAATATTGCTGTTAGGACATTGCCTTACAACTCTATTTATCGTGAACACGATATTAATGGCTATTACACCTATTCGGGAAATCCATTTTCTAACAGTTTAGTTTGTAGTTCGGGAAAGAAACCCAATTTGGATTGGAAATCAATTAGTATGAAAACATTAGAAGGCGGAAAATCCGCTTTCGGTGAAAGAGGAAAAATATATGGCAACACATAACGCAACAATTGAAAGGAAAGACAATAATGCAATCTTAAAACTTGCACTTGGTGAAACTCAATTAGACATTGTGCTTACAGAGGACAAACCTAATGACGTAAAAACTGTTTTCAACAAGCTGTTAGAAGAACTAAAAAGTGGTGAATTTGACTTCAATTTAACAGATGAGAAAGAGGACTTGTATTTCCATATTTGCAAAGAATACATAACACAACTTAACGCAGAACTGAAAAGCACCTATAAAGAGTTACAAGACAACGGACTATTGAAAACGGAATAAATGCCAATGCTAAAAGTCATACACATTGCCAAGTCGCTCAAAAGCCAACCGCACGAGCCAAAACTTGTCAAAGAGTATGCCTTTGCCAACGCAACAAAAAAGAATAAAAACGGTGGGTAACACTGTATATAGCCAATAGGGCGTTTGGTAGGTAATCAAAGTTTAGCGGTTTTAACAAAGTCCACCAAGCTAAAATTTATGATATTAAAAAGAGAATTAAATATAAAAATGTTTAGCTTGGTTAAGTGCAAAACTGAAAGTGAAGTGCTTTCTACTGCCCTACTTGCCATATACTAAACGTTGACAACAAGGCTTGAAAAATAACAACGGTTAAAAAAGGGCTGACCACCCAAAGTGACAAACAAAACAAAAGGTGAAGAAATTGCTATACCCATTCACAATTTCTGAACCTAATTTTTAACTTTGAATGGTATAACTTAAAAATCATTTTATTATGAAATCATTAGATTTAAATCAAATGGAACAAATAGACGGAGGTGGATGGTTATCTTGCAGTTTAGCATTAATAGGTGCTGGAGTAACTATTGCTGCCATAACAGCTTCAACTGCTGGTGTTGGTGCCGCTATCGGCTTTAGCATTATGCCTTCAGTAGTATTACTTGCCTGTTCAGATGCAGATGCTTAATTAACTTTATCAAATGGAGGAAGAAAATCTTCCTCCATTTGATTATTTAAATTATTAATTATGAAACCATTTTTGAATAAAGATTTACCAAGTTTTTTATATGTAATAAGTATTTTTATATTCGGCTGCTTTTTAGCTATACTAATTGAAGGGAAAATTGATGGAAGTATATATATTAAAGAAGAAGTAGCAATGTATTTAGGTATGACAGCTATGTTTTTTACTGCTTTAAGCATGTATAAAACAATTAAGAAAAAGAACAGCAAACTTAATGAGTAACAAAGGTTTATTTTTAATTTTAGGCCTTGCTCATTTAAGTTTAGGTTTTTTATCAAAAGAATTTTTAAATACTGATACATTGATAATTAATTCACTATCTGAACAATTATCAATTGAACAATTAAATAGTATCATTGATTTTAGAGAAAAGTGGCAATGGTTGGGTTATTTTTTTGCACCATTGCTACTTCTAATAAAAACAGTCATTATAGCAGCTATTTTAGACGCTGGCTGTTTCTTTTTCGATAAAGAAATCAACTACAAAAACTCTTTAATATTGTAGTTAAAGCAGAGTTTATATTCTTATTAGTCATCATATTTAAAACTGCTTGGTTTTATTTCTTCCAAACTAGATATAATTTAGAAGATTTACAATATTTCTATCCATTGTCTGCTTTAAATATTATAGGTTATGAGGGTTTAGAACCTTGGTTTATTTATCCGCTTCAAGTGCTTAATCTATTTGAATTAGCTTATTGGTTTATTATAGCCTTTTTACTTAATAAAGAAATTAATGATACAGAATCCACAAAAGGTTTACAAATAGTGGTAAGTAGTTATGGAGTAAGTCTTTTAATTTGGGTAGTGGGTGTAATGTTCTTCACTTTAAATATGAGTTAGTTATGCGTAAAAAAATAATGGATATGCAACAAAAAATGGTACAAAAAGTTAAGCTACATTTTTGATTTGATATAATTTTTCAAATTCGATGATATTTTTGTAACCAAGAGCAGAATGTCTTCTGTATCTGTTGTACCAAGTTTCTATGTATTCAAAGACTTTAATTTGAAGACTTTTGTTGGATATAAACTTATTGTCTATCATTAGTTCTGTTTTGATTGTTTTAAAAAAAGATTCAGCTACTGCATTATCCCAACAGTTTCCTTTTCTACTCATACTGGGTGTTACATGATAACTTTTAAGGATATTAACAAACGCATGAGATGCGTATTGTACACCTCGATCAGAATGAAAAATCATACCTTCACAAGGCATTCTGTTGTTTACAGCCATTCTCCATGCAGCAATGATAGTTTGTCTTGCTTTGAGTCCATTGCTCAAAGACCAACCAATGACTTTACGATCAAACAGGTCAATAATTACCGTTAAGTACAGCCATCCTTGTGCAGGCTTTAAATAGGTAATATCAGAAACCCATTTCTGTGCAGCAGCCTTTAGATTAGCAAATAGAAATAATTACTTAAAATAAAAACATAATAGTTATGATGAAATTTCTTTTTTTGCTTCTTTTTTTCTTTGTTAATAACTCTTATTTTGTTGATAACCAAAAACACAAAAGAACGGAGTGAACTTTAGCGGCCAGCTAGCTTTTTAGAGCCATCCCCCGTATTAGTCTCCGTTCTTTTTAAAAGTTACTTAGAACCATATAGAATTTCAGTTTCTGCCCTTATTAAAGGTCTTAGTTTAAGTAACTATTATTAATATCTAATTACAAAATTATGAAAACAAATGAAATTATCGGAATCGATGTCAGTAAATTATTAATTGATGTTTGTATCTATTCTAAACAAATTGTTCAACAGTTTGAGAACAGTAAATCTGGATTTAAATTAATGCTAAAGTGGAGTTTTAAAAATTCGTCTTTCTCTAAAGAAGAAACCATGTTTGTATTTGAACATACAGGAATGTACTCTCATTTATTATCTGTGTCTTTAACTGAACAAAAATTATCTTTTTTCATAGCTTCTGGTTTAGAAATTAAAAGATCTATTGGTATTGCTCGTGGAAAGGATGACCAAATTGATGCCAAACGCATTGCTCTATATGGGTATCGATTAAAAGAAGAACTTAAACCCAGTAAGCTACCTAAAAGAAGTATATTACAACTAAAAAGTCTCTTATCTTTAAGGACAAAACTTAACAAACAAAGAGCTGGTTTTAAAGTTACTTTGAAAGAACAAAAAAGAATTTATAAAGCAAAAGAGTATAAAATAATCTTTGACGTTCAACAAAAAATGATTGCAGAACTAACCAAACAAATACACAAGATTAATACTCAAATGCAAGCTATTATTGACCAAAATATAATGTTAAAAGAAACCTATAAACTTGTTACTAGTGTTAAAGGTATAGGAATGCAAACTGCTATAATGATGATTGTGTTTACTGACAATTTTTCAAAATTTGAAAACTGGAGAAAGTTTGCCTCTTATTGTGGTGTTGCTCCTTTTCCTTACCAATCTGGAACTAGTATTA
This sequence comes from Flavobacteriaceae bacterium, assembly GCA_014075215.1. Lineage (NCBI taxonomy): Bacteria > Pseudomonadati > Bacteroidota > Flavobacteriia > Flavobacteriales > Flavobacteriaceae > Flavobacteriaceae bacterium. The sequence goes on along the minus strand of CP046177.1, from coordinate 1,517,495 downwards.
AAGGACGTACAAAAGTCTCTCATTTGGCTAATAAAAAATTGAAAGCAATTATTAATATGTGCGCTATTTCTGCTATACAACATAACCCAGAAATGAAATTATACTATCATAAAAGAATAAAACAAGGCAAAAGTAAAATGAGTACCGTTAACATTATTAGAAACAAATTAATAGCAAGAGTGTTTGCCGTTGTCAAACGACAAACACCCTATGTAGATACTTTTAAATTTGCTGCATAAATTAGTAAAAATAATATCTCAACTTTTACTTGTTTTTATCATAGAATACGGTAGCTTTAAAATCTCTATCCAATACATTATCAGCTACTGGATATTGATGCTTAGAATCTGTCGTGACAACAAATTTCTTTTTACGAACTGCTTTAATCCCGTGTTTTTTCATCAATCGTGCTACCCTAGACCTAGATACTTTAAACCCTTTAGCTTTGAGTTCCTCTGTAATTCTAGGACTTCCATAAGTAGATTTACTTCGCTCACAGATACGGTGAATCTCAGAGAGTAGCATACGATTTTTTCCATCTCTATCTGATGGAACATAATTCTTACTCCTGTAATAACTGTTTCTACTAATTTTAAAAATTTTACACATCTTCCCAACCGGATATTCTCTACTGTAATCTTTGATAAATTTCAATACTTCCGATCGCTCTTGGAGAAGATGCTCACGGCATTTTTTAAGATATCCCGCTCCATGGTAACATCCTTGAGCTGTTTACGTAATCGCTCTAACTCTTTCTGATCTTCTGTGAGTTGTTTGACGCCATTACCGCTAAAAGCTAAATCAGGACGCTGTTCTAATTCTCTACGCCATCTGTAAATAAGATCTGCACTGATTCCCAATTCCATGGCAATCTGCTTTGTGTTACCTCGTACATTGCTTAATTCTACTGCTTTAATTTTAAACTCTTTACTGTATTTTCTTCGTTTCATATGGTTAAGTTATTTTAGATAAAATTAGCTTAACTCTTTGTCACTCTAAATGTAGCAAGTCCATAATTTTATTTATAGTTATCATTAGTGTTTTAGGCTTATTAACTTATTTAGGTTTTAACGTCATTTCTAAAACCAAAGAAAAAAACAAAATTGCAAAGCAATTAGAGACAATTCCAGAGTTTGAGTTTTTAACTTTAGAACAAAAACCATTTACAAAAGCCAATTTAAAACCAAACACAAATACCAGTTTTATCTATTTTAACAGCGAATGTGATTTTTGCCAACACGAAGCCCAAAGCATTAGTGATAATTTAGAGAGTTTTAAAAATGTGCAGTTCATCTTTGTATCTACCGAACCCATTGAAATAATTAAACAATTTGCAGAACAATACAACTTAAACAACCAACCAAACATTACCTTTCTATATGATAACCTTGATACTTTTTCTAGTCGATTTGATGCTAACAGTATTCCTTACATCTTAATTTACAACAAAAACCAAAAACTCATCAAAAAACACAAAGGACAACTCAACGCCAAAGGTATTTTAAGAGCATTACAATAAAATGACTAAAACAATCAACTTATCACAAAAACACTTACAGCAAACCTTTACACAACAACACGACCAATCTGATTGTGGAGTAGCTTGTTTATTGTCGCTTATCCAATTTTATGGTGGCTCAAATAATTTAGAGAAGTTACGTGAGTTGAGTGGTACTACCAAACAAGGCACTACCCTTTTAGGCTTATTTCAGGCAGCCAATAAATTAGGATTTACATCACAAGGTAACGAAGCTGATATACAAGCAGTAATAGACCATAAAGAACCATTAATATTGCATGTTGTTGTTGAAGACCATTTACAGCATTATGTAATTTGCTATGGCTATAGAGATGATAAATTTATTATTGGCGACCCTGCAAAAGGGATTACTACCTACACAAAGCAAGAATTAGAAACCATTTGGAAGTCCAAAACTTGTTTAACCCTTACACCAAATGCAGATTTTATAAAAACTGAAACCAAAAACAAAAACAAAAAGCAATGGTTTTTACAATTACTTAAAAAAGATTATCGCTTAATTTCTTTTAGTGTATTGTTAGGTTTGGGTATTGCCATTCTAGGTATGGCAATGGCAATCTTTTCACAAAAATTAATTGATGATATTTTGCCTTCAAAAGACTTTAACAAACTTGTTAGCCACAAGGCGAAGCCAACGCTCGAAAAGCACTTTTGTTTTTTTTTGCCTACGCTTTAAGCCAACAACTGAAAAAAAACAAAAGAGCTTTTTTTCCAACTGACGAAACCAATAAAAATGAGAACTGAATTAAAAAAACTACATCTGACTTTACTCTGCGTACTGATTTGTTCGCTGACTTATTGCCAAGTGAAATTGCCGAAAACACCAACAGTTGCAAATTTCCAAGTTATTAAACCGAATTTAGGACTTCCTAAAACTAACGTTCCGAAAATTAATTTAGCGAATACAAATTTTCCCACTTCTCAACCAAACGGAATGAGTATTTACGAACAAGACCGAAAACGAGTTTTACAACAAGAAAACGAACTGAAAAAAATCTATGCGGAATTAAACGCTGACCGAATTAACTACTCTTTGCCAAGTTATAGCAATATTGAAAGTACAAAGCATTACCGAAAAGCTTTTGAGCAATTAGCGGAAATGAAAGCAGACAGCTTTTCTATTAAAAAAGCAACATTCATAATCGAAAACGCTTACTTTGAGGAACAACAGAATTATGCTGAATTTGAAAAAGTCATAAAACAAACAGGAAACTTCTTGCGTGAGAAAATGGACGAATTGGGTTACGACCAAAACCGAAACTTGGCTAAAAACTTTATGCTCTTTCAATTCTTTTCGGACACTTTGCAAATTAAATCTAAAGATTTAAAACATTTACCTTTCAAGTACGACTTTGAAGATTATTTAGGTATTAAAGATTGGTCTAAAATGTTTGTATCAAAATTATTAGCCACAGGAAAAGGACAATGTAATTCTTTACCAAGATTGTATTTAATTCTCGCAGAAGAAATTGGTGCAGAAGCATTTTTATCTTTATCGCCTAATCATTCATACATCAAATTTAAAGACGAGGAAGAAAATTGGTACAATGTAGAATTAACAAATGGAATGTTTACAACAGAATCTATGATTTTACAATCGGGTTTTATAAAATCAGAAGCGTTACAAAACGGAATCTATATGCAACAAATGACAGAAAAACAGTTGCTATCGCAACTGTATTCTGATTTTGCACAAGGTTACGCTCGTAAATTTGGTTATAACCCATTTGTTAAAAAAGTTATAGACAAAGCATTAGAATTATATCCTAATAGTATTTCTGCAAATCAAATGAACTCGAATTATTTAACCATTCAATTTGAGTATGTTGCCAAACAAGTTGGCATCAATCCAAGAAATAGAAACGATTTACAAAATATTCGCAACTATCCAAATATTATAAAATTATTAAACAATGTAAATACTCAATATAATAAAGTAGATGATTTAGGCTTTGAATTTATGTCTGCAGAAGCCTACCAAAATTGGTTAGCTTCACTAAAAGAAACAAAACAAAAACAAGATAGTGAGGATATGAAAAAGCAATTTAACATCAAACTTAAAAAAACATTTAAAAACTAATCAATGCGTAAACCACTACTACTCTTTTTAATATTTAATTGTTTTGTGCTTTCAGCACAAAACAATCAATATTTATATGATGAAGCGTTTACAACGCTTTCAGAAATGTTAGAAGAAAAAAAACCTATAAATTTTAAGAAAGCAGTTTTTACAGTTGAAAACGCTTATTTAGAAGGTCAATTAGATACAATTTATTATAATAATGCAATAAAAGTTTTAACTAACTTAACCAAAGCAGTAAAAAATGCAAATGAACTAAAAGAGTATAATGAAAAAGACAAACATATAGTTGAGAAATATGCTTCTCTCTATAAGGTTATGACTGATAGTTTAGAAATTCAACTTGATAGTAAAAACTTTGCTTGGACACCTTTTTCATATGACTTTGAAGACCCTTTTGGTCATAAAAATTGGTCACAAATGTTTGTAAAAAAGCTTATTGATACACATAAAGGAAACTGTCATTCTTTACCATATTTATATAAAATTATTGCGGAAGAATTAGGTATTGTTGCCAACTTATCTTTGTCACCAAATCATATATATATTAAACATAGAAGTATAAAAAATGGTTGGTACAACACAGAATTAACAAGTGGTATCTTTCCAATAGATGCGTGGATAATGGCTTCGGGATATGTGCATTTAGATGCAATTAGAAATGGCGTTTATATGAAAGCTTTAACAGAAAAAGAAAACATTGCACTTTGTTTGGTAGATTTAGCACAAGGTTATCAAAAAGCAGAATTTTATGATTTAGATTTTGTAATAAAATGTGCAAATAAAGCACTCGAATATTTTCCAAACTACGTAAATGCTATGATTTTAAAAACAGAAGCCAAAGGAAAACAAATAGAAAATATTTTATTTAGCTACAATACAGATTTTAGAAGTGTAAGAAAATATCCCAAAACACACGCTATTTTTAAAGAAATAGAAAAAGAATTAGCAGTAATACACAAACTCGGTTATCGTCAAATGCCAGAAGAAATGTATTTAGATTGGCTTGTTTCTTTAAAAGAGGAAAAACAAAAATATTCAAACAGAAAAATTAATACCTTTAACACTAAAACCAACTAACAATGAAAAAACTACTTTTATTTATTGTATTGCTTTGTTCTATTAGTCTTTCTTTTTCACAAGAAAAAGAAAAAAGAGAACGCAACATTCAAGCAGGAAATCCTTTCAAAGAATTTGGTTATAAACCCAAAATTGCAACATTAAGTAAAGGTAAATATTTAGAATTTCACGATTTAGATAGCATTGTTAAAATTGGTTCTTTTACGTTTCACGTAAAGAAAAAAGCAATTAATGGTTATTCACAAGAAGAAACAAAATATTCCGAAGCTACTTTAAGACCTGAAATTGTAAGTCGTTGGTTTAGTCCTGACCCATTAAGTGATGAATTTCCAAGTTGGTCGCCTTATAATTTTGTAAAAAACAACCCAATAGTATATATAGACCCAACAGGTTTAGCACCTGAAGATGTAATCGGTGTAACTAAAGATGATGCCAAAAAAGTTCATCAAGATTTTAACAAAATTCTTGCAGACTCAAAATTTGACGGAGTAAGAGCTTTACTTACAAGAGGAAAGAAAAACAACAAAAAATCCTTTGATAAAATTGATTCTGGTGCTTTAACTGACGCTCTTTCAGGATTGAGTGGCGATGATTTGGCAATAGCGGAGCAAATTACAGGAGCAATTAATTCGAATTCAGTTCATATGGTTGAATTCGCAGAAGTTGGAGATAATCTTTCATCAGGTGCAACAAAAGGTATCAACGAAATGTTCTCAAAATTATATACAGATAATGGCATTCCTGTACCATCAAATCTTTCTTCTCAATCAAGAACAGGAAAAGATGTTAAAGCAACTGGAGGAAGCGGTCTTAACTTGCCGACTGCAAAAGGCTCTCATTCAGTTATTTTAGAAGGAACAGGTGTTAGCTATTCAGTATCAGGAAGAAGAGAAATAGATACAGGTCACGAAATTCTTGGTCACGGATTAGCCAGTGGTAGAAAGGTTTCACCAGTGGTAGAAAGGTTTCACCAGTGGTAGAAAGGTTTCACCAGTTCATAATAATACCAATGCAATAAGAACTGAAAATTTAATTAGAAGAGTATTAGGTATAACTGGACAAAGAACAGGTTCAGGTCACGCTGGTGGTGTTGTTAAAAGTCCTCAAGCTCTACCAACCATAAAAAACTAAAGCGAATATGAAAACAATAAAAAGAATAATATTTGGAATTATATGTCTTTTTTCAATTACGGCTTGCTCTCAAAAAATTGATGAAGCAGGAAAAATTAGTCGACAAAAAGCTGAATTATTCATAGATAATAATTTAAAAAATGAAACAGAAAATAATAAATACATTATATTTTCTGTTTCAGATAAAAATTTTTAGAGGTCAGTAGATAATTTCATAACTTGTATGTCAATAAAAATAGGGATTTTATGGAAATTTTCAAGGGTCAAAACCTTTTAGAGTTCGCTGAACGCTTTAAAACAGATGTAGATTGCAAAGCATATCTATCTAGGTCAAATCAAGTGGAAAGAGGGTTATGTATGTCGTAAATGTGGTAATACCAGTTACCAAGTACGTAAGAACTTTTCAAGAACATGCAATAAATGTGGTGATACAGAAAGCCCAACGGCTAACACCATTTTTCACAGAGTGCGATTTGGTGTACGAAAAGCCTTTTTTATCTGTTTTGAAATGGCAACTACCACCAAGAGTTTATCAGCTACACAAATGGGTGTACGCTATGGTATTACAGAAAAGACAGCACGATTGTTTATGCTTAAAGTAAGAGAAGCTATGGCTTCTAGTGAAAATAACCCTATGGATGGTCATGTACAGGTTGATGAATTTGTGTTGGGTGGTTATGAGCAAAACAAGATAGGTCGTAGTTATGATGCTAAGAAAAAGAAGGCTATTACTGCTGTTGAGTTCACAGACCAGGGCAAAGTAAAGCGTATGTATGCTTTAAACATCAAAGATTTTTCTGCACAATCGTTGCAATATATGTTCATTAAGCATATTGATAGAAAGGCTCAAGTAATCACTCACAAATGGAAAGGCTACAGGCCTATTGCAAAAGCCTATAACATTACCCAGATTGATAGCGACAAAGGATTAAACTTTAAAGCCTTACATACGATGATTCATCAAATAAAATCATGGATTAGGACAACTTATTCTTGGGTAAGTGAGTTTAATCTAAACCGATACTTTAATGAGTTTTGTTTTAGAATTAATCGCTCGCAAAACAAAAACACAATATTCAATAACTTAATAACTAAAATGGTCATGAGTGATAAAATTTATCAAAGTGAAATTATATGTAACTAACTACTGACCTCTATAAATTTTTTAGTAATCATAGAGAAAAATGACATTTATGAGGAATACTACATAGATACTGAATCTAATAATAGTAAAAGAGAAAAAAAAATCTATAAAAAAGATAATGAACTTCTTAAAAAAATGTTTCAAATAAGTAATTATAAGCAAGACTACATAACTTTTGATTCAGATTTTTTTAAACCTGAATATGAAATATCATCAGGTAACATTACTTACTTTGTATTAGTAGATGAAAATAAGAAAAGGTATGGAGAAGCAAGGTTATCAGTATTCATTAAACCAAATCCAATACCTACCGATATTTATTTATATTTAGTTAATCGTATTATTTTTTACACCTAATAAAGAGTAACAAAATATTTAATAAATTACCACAAGCACATTTGCAATTCGCACCAGCCAAAGCTAAAGCCAAAAATTGCAAAAGAGCTTGTTACATTGAAATAAAAAGACAAACTGAATAATTTGAAAGTCAATCTGAACGAAAAAGCCCTGTGGCTAACAACGTATAAAATTAATTGCTGGTTTTAGCCAATTTACGAAAGTTATCGCAGACTTTAAATCTGTGTTTTATTTACTAACTTTAGTGACCCGTCCTGAAATATGTATACAAAAAACAACAAGTATATGTATAAAAATGATGGATATGTAAGACGTTATAGTGAGAGTTTTAAACTCAAAGTATTAGCAGAACTTACCAAAGGAAACCATTCCAAAAGACAAATTGCCTTAACTTACGGCATACAATCTAGTACGATAAACGTATGGATTAAAAAATATGACCGTAAAGATTTAATGAACACCCGTGTAACCGTGCAAACAGACGACGAATTATCCCGTATTAAAGCCCTTCAAAAAGAGCTAAAACAACTCAAAGATCTTCTTATTAAAAAGGATCTAGATAAACTTGTGAATGATAGTTATCTTGAAGTAGCTGCTGAAAATCTTGGCTATAAAAATGTTGAAGAATTAAAAAAAAACTTAAACATAAAGCCTTAATGAAAATAGCACCGATTAATAGAAAAAAAAGAAGGTACGCCATCGCTACTATTTGTAATGCTTTCGAGTTAAAAAGAGATGCTTATTACAAATATCAAAAAAGGTTTGTTCTTAAAAAACAAATAGAACAAAATGTAATAATGCTTGTTAAAAAAAGCAGGAAAACATTACCCAGAGAAGGTACTAGAAAGCTAATGAAATCCTTACATAATGATTTTAGGAAACAGAATATAAATATAGGTAGAGACCAGTTATTTAGAATCTTAAAAGAAAATAATTTGTTAATTAGAAGGAAAAAATATTCTTCTAAAACAACCAACTCTTACCATCGTTTTTATAAATATAAAAATATCATAAAAGACCTGATCATTAATAGACCTAACCAAGTTTGGGCTTCGGATATTACCTATATAAGAACTATAAATGGATTTTGTTATTTAGCACTTATTACTGATATGTATTCAAGAAAAATAGTAGGCTATGATATTAGTGATAGTTTAGAACTTAAAGGCTGTGTTAGAGCTTTAAATAAAGCTATTTATCAAACTAAAAATACCGAAGAAATCATACATCATTCTGATAGAGGAATACAATATTGTAGCAATGTTTATACTCAAATTTTGAAAAGAAAAAAGATACAAATCAGTATGACCCAAGAAAATCATTGCTACGAAAACGCAATGGCCGAAAGAGTTAACGGAATTTTAAAAGATGAATTCTTCCTCGACCAAACATTTACAAATATCAATCACGCCAAAAAAGCAACAAAAAATGCAATCAAATTATATAATAATAAAAGATTACATTTATCTTTAGATTATAAAACACCTAATTACGTGCACAAAAATGTAGCATAAATTTTAATAATTAACTGTAGCCCTATTTTAGGACGAGACATTTGAGCGAACTAAGTTTAATCACACCTGAGAAAAAGTTTTCTGCTCGGGAGAAAAAATGAAATAGAAAACAAAAACTGAATTGACCATAGTGGGAGAAACTAAAGAAGCAAGGGTTTCTTTGGGGGCAATAATGCAAATCGTTTCAATACTCCTAAAATAAAGATTGAGGCGTGAATTAGAAAATTAAATAACAATGAAAAATCTAAAATTTATAATTCTAATTATTATAACAATTTTTATCAACTCTTGTGATGAAGAGGAAATAGTTAATCAAGGGTACACAACTTATAACTTGAAGTTTTTAGAGAAATTAGAAAACAAAAACTCTAAAGAAAAACACAAAATAATTGAGACTATTGAAGTTAAAATTGATATTTTAACAGATGAAGTTCTTTTTGATGACGAAAAATTGACCCTATTAGAGAATGTTAAAAATAAAGAAACTGGGGAAATTTCTTTTGGCTTAGTACTAAAAAGTGAAAATCTGGAAAAAAGTTATAGAACTGATAAAAGAGTGCCAGAAATTGAAACAAGAAGAGGTTTTTTCTTTTATGATGGTTGCTTTATTGCTGGGGCTTTTTATTATTATGCAGGTACTGATATTTGGTTTTTATTTGTCCCAGCAAGTCCAACCGCCCAAGTTATATCAAATGATTGTGGACCATGGGCATAAAAACGAATAACATAAATATATTGACTGTTAATTATCTTTCTCTAATTTTTATTGTAATGTCCTTTTGTAATTCTTTTTCTCAGACAAAAGATACTTTAAATAAAGAATTTAAAATTGATACTACTCAATTTTCAACCTTTAATATTAAAAAGTTTTATCTTTTACCTGCATATCATTCAAACCAGAAAAGAATATTCAATAAAAAATTAAAAAATATATTATACCCGACACTTGGATATAGAACAGATTATATTTATTATAAGAACAAGTATTATCCAAATAATATAGCAAAAAAAATTTTAGATACTGTAAAGGTCACTAATTTTTTTATTGTGAAAGATAGTATTACAAAAAAAACGACATTAGTAATAAACATGCCCATAACAAAGTATAAGCCCCATTGAAAACGGGGCTTATACAAACCGTTGACATTCATTGATGAGCAAGTTTGCGGAATTGGAATTATAACAAAAAAAACCTCAATTAAGAGGCTTTCAAACTAATCAAATAATATACTATTACTTCACAAAATTTGTAATAATCTTTTTAATTTCTTTGTTTTTAGTTGTAGGCTCTAAATCAAATAAATATTGATATAATCTTTTGTCTTCTACTTTATGATTTAATTCTAAATTTTTGTTTTTAGCAAAAACGTTATCCCAATTATTTCTTACTAATTTCCACATCTTTGTATTTTCTTTCCACCAATCTTGTGCAGATTTGCATTTAGAATCATCAACCTTAATATAAGTATTTAGACCTTTTTCTTGTGCTAAAATAAAATCTGCTTCGCCATCTTTACGAATAACCTTGTCATTATCTTGGTCGTGAATCCAACCATCTTTTGTTATTTCGTGTCTGTTAGTTCTAATGGTAACATCATAGTCTTGCCTTTTGGTATATTCTCGTCTTGGTAAAGGTGCGTCTGTAGTGTTTTCCCAATAACTCTTACCATCTACGTGAACCCAAGTTGCAGAACCTTCATAACGTGGACTATCATCTACTTGATAAACTTTTTGCGACCATTGTCCAGCAACTACGCTTTTAGGTTCCTGTACAAAATTCCATTTGTTGTTAGCATCAAACATATAAAAGTCTGTGTTTTCAAAAAGCCAATCTTGTCGCCAATGTTTTATAATATGTGGTTTGGTAGGTTTACCAACAATCAAAAGATGTTGCATTACTATTTTGTTGTCTTTATCTTCAACTAATTGTACCCATTCTAAAGCTTTATCGTGTTTAACTTTTGAGGCCTGATAAGTTGTGTCTTTTGAGTAACTAAATGTTTCTGCAAAGTTAAAACCCACCTCATAACAACCACACATATTTTTTATGGCTTTTTGGTCTTTTTCCTTTTTGTTTTGCGCATTTACACTTAATGTAAATACAGCCGTAAGCACTACGAACACTAATTTTTTCATCATTAAATTAATTTTAAAAATTTATTATTTTTATTTAGATTAAATATAAATAGTTTTTATATTTGCCACAAATATATTCTTATTTAGAATAATTACAAATAAAAAATGTGCAAAAAATTAGATATGGTAGTTAAAAATAAATATGGCGAAATATATCATTGTAGTACTTGTAAAAGATACCACGTCTTATTTACCAATTTTCATTTCATATTAAACTACAAGCAGATTAAGACATTAAGAAAACGTATAAAAGATATTGATGTTAAGTATTGGGATTCACAATTTGAAAACACAACTATAAAACGTAAAATTCCAATTCCTACCTGTCAAGAAAACTTAATATTGATTTTTGATAAGGTTGAATTTAACGCCTTCAAATCCTTGTTTTTCAGCCAAAAAAAGTCAGAACAAATCTTATCTGTTGATGAGATTGAATACACTTTAATTTTAAATTAAACCGATGCGTATTCCAACCAAATTAGTTACTGTTTACCTTTTATTACTTTGTGCTAATTATACGTTTTCACAAAAGAAAGAAACAGTAAAAAAAGATTCTACTAAAGTTGAAGAATTAGGCGAAGTTATTATATCTGCCACACGTACCAAAAGACAATTATCTTCTTTGCCTTTGCCTGCTAAATTAGTGTCTAAAAAAGAAATACAAGCGGTTAATTCAATTCGATTGTCAGATATATTAAACGAACAAACAGGATTAATAACTGTACCTGATTTCGGTGGTGGCGAGGGAATCCAGTTACAAGGTTTAGACAGCCAATACACTTTAGTTTTAATTGATGGTGTACCACTTGTAGGACGTAGCGCAGGCACTTTAGATTTAAGCCGTGTTAGTGTTGGAAATATTAAACAGATTGAAATCATTAAAGGTGCATCATCAAGTTTATACGGAAATGAGGCTTTAGGTGGCGTAATTAATATCATAACCGAAAGTCCAAAAAACGGTTTTAAAGGCGATGTGAATTATAGAGGAGGCTCATTTGGGACGCACGATGTAAGCACCAATATTAATTATAAAAAGAACAAATTAGGTGTTAATACTTTTGTAAACCGTTTTAGTAGTAACGGTTATGATTTAGTTGATACAGATGCTGTAAATACTGTTGAACCTTTTAGAAATTACACGTTAAACAGCAAACTGACTTATGATTTTTCTGAAAACACAAAATTATTATTCTCTGGACGTTTTTACCATCAAAATCAAGATAACGTTGCTTCTGAAACTTTAAAAGGCGAAAGTGAAATTAACGAGTGGAACACACTTTTAAAGTTAGACCACACCTTTAATAAAAAATGGAGCAGTTATTTAGAGTTTTATGCAACACAATACAAAGCAGAAGAGTTTTTAAATGACGATGTAGGCAATTCATTTTCACAAAGTGATTTTGACCAACGCTTTATAAGACCAGAGTTTAGAACCACTTATAAATTAAATGAGAACAATGCCTTTATTGCAGGTATAGGTTTAACGCACGAGCGATTAAAACGTACTGATTTTTTTGGTACACCTGAATTTAATTCGCCTTACATCTATGCACAATATGATGGAAATATAACGGAGAAACTAAATGTCATTTTAGGCGCACGTTTTGACGACCATAGCGAGTATCAATCACAGTTTAGTCCTAAAGGTGTTATACGATATAAATTGAATGATAAGATTGCTTTAAAAGGTTCAATAGGTTATGGTTTTAAAACACCTGATTTTAGACAGTTGTATTTCGATTTTACCAATGCAACCGTTGGCTATACGGTTTTGGGTTATAACGCAGTTTCTACACGTATCCCACAATTAGATGCTGATGGACAATTATTAAGTATTGAAGTACCTATTAGTGAGTTTAATGATGGCTTAAAACCTGAAAGTTCTATTGGTTACAATCTTGGCATAGACCTAAAATCCTTATCAAATCTTAAACTAAATCTTAACCTTTTTAGAAACGATATTGAAAACCTTATTGACACACGAGTTATAGCACGTAAAACCAATGGACAAAACGTGTTTAGCTATTATAATGTCAATGAAGTTTATACACAAGGACTTGAATTTAATGCAAATTATAAACTCAATGAAACTATAACAATTTCGGGAGGCTATCAATTATTATATGCCAAAGATAAAGAAGCAGAACAGAATTTTGAAGATGGACAAGTTTTTGCAAGATTAACACCAAGTTCGCCATCGTTTAGACTTCAAAAAGACGATTATTTTGGGTTGTTTAATCGTTCTCGTCATATGGCGAATTTTAAAATATTCTACAATATACCAAAGTGGAATTTAGACACCAATTTAAGAACAACCTACCGAAGCAAATACGGATTGTTTGACACCAATGGGAATACCTATTTAGATACCTATGATGAATTTGTAGAGGGTTATACCATTTGGGATTTTGCTATAAATAAAACCATTTACAAAAATTACAAATTGGGCTTTGGGATAGATAATATTTTAAATTTCAACGACCCTCAAAATATTACCAACATAGCAGGCAGAATAATTTACGGAACAATAAACATAAATTTTTAACTATAATAAATACAATTAACAATTAAAACTATAACATTAGTAGCAATAGCCCTTTTAGGGTTTACATCGTGTAGTAATGATGATGATGCTACACCATTATTAGCTGTTGAGGCAGAAACAGTAAGTAATTTACACGCACCACAAACTGGTGGTCAAGGACAACCAATAGGTGGAGAATTTACCAAATTTGATTTTTCAACAGGAGCAACAACTACAAGCGATACAGATTGGGATATTGCTTTTAGAGGCACTACAATTATTGTAAATGGTGGTGAATCACAAGGAACTACAGATGAGCCTACACGTACAGGAAATGCAGCAGCATATATTACCAGTAATACTTTTGCAGGTGTAACAAGTGTAGATGAAAATCTTTTTGCACAAGACTCACAATCTGAATTAGCAATACCTACTGGAAGTGATAACGGTTGGTATAATTATAATTCAGCAACATTTACCATAACACCGTTAGCAGGAAAAATATTAGTTTTCAGAACTGCTGATAATAAATATGCTAAAATTGAGATTTTGAGTTATTATGAAAATGCACCTGTAACACCAGACCCTTTTACTGATGCAAGCCGTTATTTCACATTCAATTATGTATATCAACCAAACAATGGTGTAACAACTTTTGAATAATGGGAAAATCTATCAATATCTTATTTATCATATTCCGTCTATTTTTAGGCGGATTTATGATTTATGGTGGCGTACAAAAATTTGCAAAATCAAATCCGACGCCTATTGAGGTTGTTGAAAAAGCAAATAAATTTTCATCGCCTGAAAAAGAAAATACTTTACAAAAAGTACTTTATATAAACGGCGCAAAGCAAACAGGGTATTTTTGGCAAGTTTTAGGAGTTTGTGAATTACTTTTTGGACTGTTATTAATACTACAAGGCACAGGATTTATTGGAGCATTATTTTTGTTGCCAATTACGCTACACATATTCTTATTTCATCTGTTTTTAGAAGCTGACGAAATTGGGGAACTCATACAAACTGGTGCTTTATTTGGAATTAATATTGCGCTTGTTCTAAAAGAACGAGAAAAATGGAAGCACCTACTTTGGATGAAGCCATTTTGAATAGAAATCGAAAAACAACGAAATGCCAACAACGTGTATAAGCAATAGCGGTTTGAGTACTAACTCGAACCGTTTTTGTGTTTATTTGAGTATATTGCTTACCGAGAAGTAGTTGCTTAAAATCCGCTACTGCTCATACACAAACACGTTGGGCGTCATACAAGAAAAACCGTAACTTTGAATCCAAATCTTGACAAATAAAAATGGACGATTATAGATTAATAGAAATTGAAACAGCGAAGAAGCACGGTGCAACAGCTAAGGGAACAAAAAAATCAATTGGAGATTTCCTACTTAAAGACAATATTCAAAAACCAGTTAATGTAAAAAGTAATAATGTTGATAAAAATAATTACTCGCCAAATATTATATCTGCCAAAAGACTAATAAAATGGCTTGAACAAGATGGCAATCAATTGTTTTTTATTTTCGTAAATTACAGAAAAACAGATAAAGGAATTGAAGTTATAAATGATTCAGGATTAGTTCCGGTAGAACATATAAGTTGGAATTGTCTGACTATTGAAGCACAAGGTTGGGGCGTAATTCAAATGTCACGTACTTTAGAAATTGACAAGACACAAGATTTAAAAGGTTTTTTTCGTGGTATGAAAAAAGCTTACGAAAAATTTATTGATAAGGAAACAAAAAAAATGGCTCAAATCAGAGAAATGATAAAAGATTTTTAAAGAAAAATGACCTATTTAGAAGCACATATTACGAATTTATCTTTAGATTTTTTTTTAGAGAATCAAAACGCTTTATCGGATTATCTAAAAATTAATAATGTCATAAAAAAAGTAAGTGGTCTTAATAATTTTTTTACATCTCAACAAGAAGCTACTAAACTATTAATTGACTTAGTTGAAAATCAATCTATTGTTTCCGAACCAGATAGAAGAGAATATGGAGACTTTCAAACAAATAAAACATTAGCTTCTGACGTTTCAAAATATTCATTCGCAAAAAATAAAGACATAGAGTTTATATTAGAGCCAACTTGTGGCAAAGGAAATTTTATTCTTGCTTCATTAGCTCAATTCAAATCCCTAAAAAAAGTAGTTGGTGTTGAGATATACAAACCTTATATATGGAAAACAAAATTTGGAGTACTTAATTACTTTTTAAAATACCCAAATAATCCCAAACCTGAAATTGACATATTTCACGGAAACGCTTTTGATTTCAACTATTCAGGACTTGCTAAATCTACTAAAAATTTAAAAACCTTAATAATTGGTAATCCGCCTTGGGTTACCAACTCAGAATTAGGTTCGATTGATTCGAGTAATTTGCCTAAAAAATCAAATTTTAAAAAGTATAAAGGTTTAGATGCTATGACAGGGAAAGGCAACTTTGATATCGGAGAATTTATTTCAGTTGAGTTGCTAAAATGTTTTGAAAATCATAACGGTATTTTCGCTTTTTTAATAAAAAATTCTGTAGTCAAAAACATTATACAAGACCAAAAAAGAAATAATTTTAGAATTAGTCAATCCGAAAAACTAAACATTGATTCTAAAAAAGAATTTAATGTTTCTGTAAACGCTTGCTTGTTTCTTACTCAATTAAATGCAGAACCAAATTTTACTTGTAAAGAACTTGACTTTTACAGCAAAAAATATTTGACAACCTTTGGTTGGTACAAAGATAAATTTGTTTACTCAGTAAAGGATTATGACATATCGAGTATTGTAGATGGAAAATCAATTTTTACTTGGCGTTCAGGCCTAAAACACGACTGTTCAAAAGTTATGGAATTTGAGCGTATAAATGGTCATTATATAAATGGATTGGGAAAAGAATTTAATCTCGAAAAAGAATTAGTCTTTGGTTTACTCAAAAGTTCTGATTTAAAAGCAGATAAAACCGACAATTTTAGAAAACTTACAATAATTACTCAAAAAAAAATAGGACAAGAAACAAAGTATATTAAAGATACCTTACCTCTTACTTATCAATATTTGAGTTCACAAAAACAATTCTTTGATAAACGAAAATCTTCTATCTACAATGACAAACCTGACTTTTCGATTTTTGGCATTGGCGATTATTCTTTTGCTAAATATAAAGTTGCTATTTCAGGACTTTATAAATCAACACATTTTACTTTAGTATGTCCAGAAGACTCTAAAACAATAATGCTTGACGATACCTGCTATTTCATTGGATTCGACAATTTAAAAATGGCAGAGATTGCTCATTTATTAGTAAACTCTGATTTAGTTCAGAAATTCCTTAAATCAATAATATTTTCAGATTCAAAAAGGTCAATTAACAAAGATACTTTAATGCGTATTGACTTTGAAAAAGCGTTTGAGAATTATGAATTTGAAAATGTAAATGATAGAATTTCCGACTTGAAAATTGAACATTGGGAAGAATTTGGAGAAATGATTAAAGAAAGTGTAAATGAACAAATGACACTCTTCTGAAAAAAGTACGAACGCCCAACAATGTATAAAAATAATAGCGGTTTAATCGCTAAAACGAAAGTAAGTAAAAATAAAAAAGGTCTGTGTTTAATTGAAAAGTTAATAGTTTCAAAACCCCAAACTACGCATAGCCGAGACCGTTTAAGCAAGCTGAAAAGCCAGCCGCACAAACAGCACATTTGGTTTTTGCCGACACACAAAGCCAACGCTTAAAAAACCAAAAGAGCTGTTTTTTGCCAACGCTCGAACAAAAATTGAATAAAAAAGAACGAATGAAAAAAACATTATTTATTACACTATTTCTACTGACAAGTATGGTCGGTTTTAGTCAATCTTATCTTGGATGGATTACAAAACAGGTAAATTTTAGAGAAGGACCGAGCACAGAAAATTCAATAATAAAATCTTTGAAACCCGGAACACAAATATTTATAGTTTCAACAATTGCCGAAAACAATTACGTCAACATTATTGATATTGAAACAAACAAAGAAGGCTATATACATAAATCCTACATCAAACTTGGAGATATTGTTGAGAAAAATGAGAGTGGAATATTTACACCAAGTGGTAAATCAACAACATATAAGCCTGAAATTGAAATCTACAATAACACGGATATAACTTTAACGCTAAAACTAAATTCCCAATTATTTACATTCAATCCACACGAAAAACAGACAATATCTCTTTCACCAGGAACTTATAGTTATCGAGCATCTGCACCAGGAGTTATTCCAAATATCGGAACGGAGAATATGGAAAGTAATATGAATTATAGTTGGCAATTTTATATAGTAACTGAAAGAAGATAAAGGCAAATGATATACATAAACCCTATTGAGATACTTGAACTAAAAGACAAAGAAGTCAACGAAATAGATTCAAGTATTATAAAAAAATCCAAGCGAAGACTATTTGCTGACATAGATTTATCCGACAGCGGATTCTATGAATACAACGGACAGAAACTAACAAAATCTGATTGCGAAAAAGCAATAGATGAATTAGAAGATAAAAACAAAATCGAATTTTACTCGCACCTATCGACCAATTTAGAACTCAATAAGTTTTTGGCAAATGGAAGTAACGAACTTCTAAACAGCCTTAAACAAGAGAGCATTTACAAGTTGCCAGAATTTGTCGATTTCATAAGTCCTTTCTTTTCAGCAAAAATTGACCAAATATTATTAAAGGCTTTTCAAAACAAAGATTTAGAATTATTCTCTTCGGCTCTTCGAGCCGAATACCTTATTTCTAAAAGTGATTTGAATAAAGCCTACAAAAGCTTGGGCAACGAAATTCAACAAAGAATCGCAGAGACGGACAAACTCACAAAAGAAGTTAAGGAAGAAGAATCTGATTATACAGACGACAATATTGATGATGTCGTAAATCTTATAAAAAAGAGATTTCCAAGCGAATTTCTCAACAAGCTACCAGTTTATTTTCAAAGTCAAATAAACAAAATTGCAGCATCCATAAACTTCTTACAACTAAATATTTGGAATGAATTTAATACTACTTCTGTTCCACTTTCTCTATTAGAATATTTGCTCGAACTAAATATTGAAAGTGTTTCAAAACCAACTTTTGAAAAAAACTACAATATTGTAAAGAAAAAACACGAAGAAAGAATTGAGCAAGAAAAGAATGCACCATTAATTAAAGAATGGGCAAAAATTCTAATTTCTATTCAAAGCAAAGTTGATGATGTTGAAAATGAAACGTTAAAAGCAAATGAAGCTTTATCATTTGTGAAATCTTCATTTGATTTAGCGGAACTAAACAACTTGCCTTCATTTGCTAACGAAATTAGAACGCAGATTGGATATTCTATTCGTAGTATGTCCATTGCGAGTTGGAACAAACAAAGTGACATTAAGAATGCTTTGGCTTTAATTAATTACTCTTTAAGAATTAACGTCAATGAATCTGCTAAATCAAAATTTCAACAAGACAAAAACGAACTTGAAGAATTAGAGAAAAAATACAAAGGTGTTCTTGTTTGCCACTTTTGTGAAACCAATGCACCTGATAACGGTTGTGAAATTAACACTACTATTTATAAAGAAACAAGTAGAAGCTATATTCCAAGAAGAGTTCAATTTTCATATTCAGATGTAACAATTCCAAGATGCCGTAGTTGCAAAGAAATTCACTCGAAAGGAAGCAACAACTATTATCTTGTGTTTTTTGCATTACTAATTTTAGGAGCAATTATAGGTGGAGCAACAGAAGGAGAACACTTTATTATAGGCGGAATTATTGGAGCTGTTGCAGGTTGGATTGTAGGAAAAATTATAGAAGGAAACCAAGTTAAAAAAGGCGGTATAAAAGATTCTTCAGAATCAACGTTATCGAGACACCCATTATTAATTGAACGCATAAAAGGTGGTTGGACATTTTCCAAACCAAGTGCATAAAAAATATAAAAATGTTAGAAACAAATTTTAAACAATACAAACCATATTTCGAGTTATTAGACCAACTTTTTGAAATTGAAAGAAAACTTGAAAATATTGAGGAATCGAATAGTATAGCAAGAAACCTGAATAAAATGAAAGATATATTTGAAACAAATCTGTTTTCAAGTTCAACAAGTTCAGAAATAGGTTTTACTTATCATAATCCGATTGGAGAATCTTATAATGAAACTCGATTAGATTTAGAAGCGAGTATCGCAGGTAATTCATCCGAAAATTTAGTAATCAAAGAAGTAATCAAACCAATCATACGATATAAAAGTGGCGGAAGCACTTTAATTGCCCGAAAAGGTGTAGTTGTCGTTGAATCAAAAAATTAAAATATATAGAATGGAAAACACAATAAACATTGGAATAGATTTAGGAACTACCAATTCCGCCATTGCAAAATTCGTAAAAGGAGACGTAATTGTTTTCAATAATCCTTTAGACTATGGACGTTCTACATTACCATCAGTAGTCTATTATAAAAAAGACAGAGTTGTTGTCGGCAACAAAGCTAAAGAATATTTGGAAAGAGACCCAAAAAATGTTGTTGGTCTATTCAAACGTAAAATGGGAACTTCTGAAAGTTTTCAAATTAAATCAATAAACGAATCCAAAACCCCTGTCGACCTTTCTGCACAAGTTTTGAAAGAGTTAAAAACATTTGTAAATACAGGAGATACTTTGGAATCTGTAGTAATTACAATTCCAGCTTCATTTGACTCAATCCAATCAAACGCAACCAAAGAAGCAGGTAAACAAGCAGGTTTCAAACAAGTAGTTTTATTACAAGAACCGATTGCAGCAAGTTTGGCTTACGCCAATATGAAAAAATCAAAAGAACTTACTGACGGAAATTGGCTTGTTTACGATTTAGGTGGTGGAACTTTTGATGTCGCTTTGGTAAGAATCAAAGATGGCGAAATGAAAGTTGTTGACCACGAAGGTGATAATTTTTTAGGCGGTTCGGATTTTGACCGATTGATTGTAGAAAAATTAATCATTCCTAAAATTTCCGAGCAATACACTTTTGAAGATTTAGAAAATCAGATGAAAAGTGCAACAGGAAAATACAATGCAAAATATTACTCTCTTTTAAATCAAGCGGAAGAAGCTAAAATTAGATTATCAGCAGTTTCATCAGCTGAGATTATCGTGGAAAGAATGGAGGATGAAGAAGGCAATGAAATTGATATGGAAATTACGATTACCAAATCAGAATTCAATGACTTAATTAAAGATTCAATTGACGGAACAATTGAAATGATTAAAACCATATTGACGAGAAATTCATTGACATCAAATGATGTTCAATTTAATTTAATGGTTGGTGGTTCAACATTTATACCTTTTGTAAGACAACGTGTTGAAGAAGTTTTACAAATACCTGCAAACTGTGAAATCGACCCAACGACAGCTATTGCTATAGGTGCGGCATATTATGCAGCAACAAAACAAAAGGATATTTTAAAAGATAAATCGGAGAAAAAACAATCCGCAATTTCAATCAAAGCAAGTTACAATAAAGCATCAAAGGAAACGGACGAACTTTTTGCAGCGAGAATAAAAGGAAATACAGATGGACTTTTTTATAAAATTGTCCGTCAAGATGGTGGTTTTGATTCAGGGTTAAAAGAACTTTCAGAAAGAATAAATGAAGATTTACCATTAGTAGAAAACACCTATAATTTCTTCACTTTAACAGTTTTCGATAGTCAAAATAATGTTATTGAAACCGATATTGAGCCAATTGGAATTAATAGCGGATTTGGGATTAGTGGACAACCGCTTCCAGAAGATATTTGTTTAGAAGTTGACGATTACGATAATCCAGGTCAAACACGATTAGCATTGATTTTTGAACGTAATTCCGTTCTTCCAACAAAAAGAACTTTAACCTTTCCAAATTAACAAACCAATTTTGAAAGGAAATGAATCTGACAGACTTTGGATAAACGTTTATGAAGGACCACAAACATCATTACCAGAAGCTAATAAACTTATTGGTGTAATAGAAATTTCAGGCAAACAAGTTTCAAGAGATATTGCTAAAGGCTCTGACCTTGAAATTACAATTATGATTTCTGAAAGTAGAGACGTTACTGTTTCAGGATACTTAAATATGTCTGACCAAGAATTTAAAAATGTATTCAACCCAAAAGAAAGAGATACAAACATTACACTTCTAAAAGGACAAGTAACAGAATTATCATCCAAACTTGATGAAGAAATTGAGTTAGCTACTGAAAAAGAAGATTACGAAACCGCAGGTGCCTTATCTAAAGTCAAAAAGGAAATGGAAGCTGTTGAAGATGAAGCTGAAAGCCTTACTGATGATGACGTAACTGACAAACGATACCAATTAGAAGATAAGAAAAGAAAAATTGCACAAAAAATAGATAGTGCAACTAAAAACAAACGCCTTCAAAAAGCAACAGATTATTACTACGAAACGAAAGCAGCTTGTGAAGAACTTATTGAAAATTCAGGAAATGACCACGAGCGTAAAACATTTAACGACATTGTTTCTCAAGAAAGTGCTTTTATGGCAACTAAAAGCCCATTGAAAATTCAAGAAAAATCAGATGAATTTCACAGTATTATTGGACAAATCAGATGGAGAACACCAGATTTTCTAAAAGGAATTTTCGGCAGTCTTTTAAATGACCAAGCAAAAATGAACGACCAATCACAAGCAAAAAGTCTTATTGATGCGGGTAATTTCGCTATTGAAAGTCAAAATTGGGATAGATTGAGAGAAATAAACTTTGGACTACTTGATTTATTACCAAGAGGTTCTAAAGAAGATATAACAACTAAAATCGGATTTGGATTATGAAAACAGAAGCATTTCAAAATTTGTTATTAAAATCGGCTATTTCTGTAATGGCTTGTGATGGTTCAATTGATGAGTCTGAAATTGCAGAAATTAAGAATATGGCTGATAACGAAATTTATTTTATGGGTTACGATATTGAAGAACCTTTTGAAACAAGTTTAAGCTATATAAAACAAAACGGAAAGAAAGCAATTAACGAATATCTGAACGAATTGAACCAATTAAACCTAAACGAAAAGCAAGAGCTTTTATTAATTGAAGTTTTAATTCGAACTATTGAATCAGATAATAAAATTGAAGATAGCGAAGTGAAATTTCTTCAAATGGTAAAGTCGAAATTAGGTATTTCAGAGGAAACAATTATTACTCAATTTCCAAAACAAATGAAATACTTGATTGACTTTCAAAACTATGGTTTACACGAAGAATTTACAGATGAAATTGAGTTTACAGCCGATAATTAAAATAATCCTTGCGATTTTATTTTTTCTGTGTTTATCAGATATGCCTTATGGGTTTTATCAATTTGTTCGGTTTGTAGCATTAATCGGATTTGGAATTTTGGCATATAAGGCGAATGAAGAAAGCGGGAATACCTAAATGATTATTTACGGTGGACTTACATTACTCTTTCAACCGTTTTTTAAAATAGCACTTGGAAGGGAAATGTGGAACATTGTAGACGTGATTGTCGGAATTGGACTTATTGCAAGTTTGATTATGAATAGAACAAAAAGCCAACGCTAAAAGCCATACACATTTGCAATTCGCACCAGCCAACGCTACGCCAAAAATTGCAAAAGAGTATGTCTTGCCAACGCTCACTTCCGAATTAATATTAAAACCTCGGAAAACCAAGCAGGACGTGGAAAGCCAGCTTACAACAATGTATAAAAATAATAGCGGTTTTATCGCTAAAATGAAAGTAAGTAAATATAAATAAGGTCTGTGTTTATCCGAAAAGTTAGTGCTTAAAAATCCGCTACTATTCTTATACTAAATCGTTGGGCAACATACAAAAAAGCCCACCGCACAAATAGCACATTTGGTTTTTGCCGATACGAAAGCCAACGCTGAAAAAACCAAAAGAGCTGTTTTTTGCCAACGCTCGGACGAAGATAAACGACAATGAAAAGGTAACTTTGAGCCTTGGAAAATTGAAATAAGATAAATGACGACAAAAACAGAAACAAAACAGTTTCAATATGAAATACAAGATTACCAAGAGGACTGCGTAAATAACATTATTAGTCTTTTTGAAAGCCTACGCCAAAAACAAAATTTTGGCGAGGTGCTGACAGCACACCATAAAAAGAACAAATACAATTTTTCAGTTCAAGACACTAAAAACATTGACATAATGATGGAAACGGGAACGGGAAAAACGTTCACGTTTATCAAAACCATTTTTGAACTGAGCAAAAATTTTGGCTACAAGAAATTTATCGTTCTTATTCCAACTGTTCCAATTCGTGAAGGAACAAAAACAAACTTAGAAGACACCAAAGATTACTTTAAAAGCTTCTACGCAAACGAGAAAGAAAAGGAAATTGAAACCTTTGTTTACGAGGGTGGAAACATTTCTGCCGTTAGACAATTTATAGGCACTTCGCATTTATCGGTTTTGGTAATGACACCTAGTTCATTTAGCCACAAAGACAATATTCTTAACCGACCACTTGAAAAGGACATAAATACACCTGAATTGTTTGTAAACAATCAAGAACCACCAAAATCATATTTGGAATGTTTGAAACGCTTAAATCCAATTGTGATAATGGACGAACCTCACCGTTTTGAAGGAAATGCTTTTAAAACATATTTTGAGGGATTTGAAAATTACTTTTTGCGCTTTGGAGCAACATTCCCCAAAAAGAAAGACAGTTTAATGCTTTCAAACGTAGCTTATGTTTTAGATAGCATTACTTCTTTCCGCCAAAACTTGGTAAAAAAAATTGTGGTTTATAGCCATTGTTGTAAACAGTTATTTTTAGTTACAAAATTTGTTATATCCTTGACAAGCATCATAATCACCTAATTCACAGGCTTTTTTCATAAACTGACAAGATTTATATTTTTCACCTTGCTTTCCATAAACTATTGCTAATTTCATAAAAGGGTCTGAATTGTTCGGATTTAGTTTTATAGACTTTTCAAAATCAAAAATAGCACCATAATTATCATTCTTTTTTTGTCGTGCCGAACCTCTTAAATAATAGCTGTTTGCATTATTTGGGTTCAATTCAATGGCTTTATCATAGTCATTCAGGGCTTTATCTATATTTCCTAACATAAAATTGCAAATACCTCGATTATAAAACGCCTCATAGTCCATAGAAAACTCTCCAATTGATTGAGTGAAATATTCACTTGCGAGTTTATAATTTTTATAATCCATTTGATTTAAACCTTTTTTCTTTAGTACATGACAAAAAATATAATTAATTGATTATCAGTAAATTAAATGTTAAATAATTAAAATAAAGCATTGATTTTCAGTATATTAGAAGAATAACATCACTCATTTTTCTAATGAAAAAAACCAATGCTTCCACTAAAAGTAGTGAATTAAATTCAGTTTTAAGTTCTCATTTCCAAGGTAAGATCAATTTGGCAAGAATCAAACTCATATCACATTTCATTATCGCCCTCTGTAAGGTACAGACAGTTACCTTTGAAAAGGTAGCCAACGCTTTTGAGACCTCAGTAGATTCGAAGTCATCACTCAGACGTATTCAAAGATTTATTGCTGATTATTCGTTGGATGGAGATTTGATCGCTCGTCTTATATTTAGTCTCCTTCCTAAGCAAGAGGGATTGATCTTGAGTATTGATAGGACCAATTGGAAGTTTGGTCAGACCAACATCAACATTTTTAAGTTGGGAGTTGTCTATAAAGGTGTTGCCTTCCCATTGTTATTTACTATGTTAGATAAGCCAGGGAACTCTAACAGTCAGGAGCGTATTGATCTTGTGAATCGTTTCATAAGACTTTTTGGCAAAGATGTTATTAAATCCATTGTAGCCGATAGAGAGTTTGTAGGTAATCATTGGTTGGATTTCTTGAATACAAATGGAATCAAATATTATATCCGCATTCGAAACAACTTTAAGGTAGAGCTTCCTGATAAGAACAAAACCATCAAAGTATTTCACTTGTTTAATCCACATAAGATCAATGAGTTTGTGTATTATCCTAAAATTGTACGTGTTAATGGTCAGCTTTGTTTCCTTTCCGGATGCAAGTTGTACCCAAAAAATGGAAAGCCTGATTTCTTAATCATTGTATCGTTCAACGCTCCTGATAAGGCCTTTGAACAATACAAAGAACGATGGCAGATAGAGATGTGTTTTAAAGCAATGAAAGCCAGTGGCTTTGATATTGAAAACACACACCTGCAAGATATTAAGCGTATTGAAAAATTAGTACTGTTTGTAATGATGGCTTTCGTATGGTGTTACAAAGTTGGTATATATTTACATCAGATTAAGCCTATCAAAATAAAAAAGCATGGAAGAATGGCTAAAAGCATATTCAAATATGGATTAGATTATATCGCTTCTGTGCTATTAAACCCTGTAAATCAAAACAATATGAACTTGACTAAATTTTTGTCATGTACTTAGATTTTGTACATTTAATAAAAATTGTAACGGTTTGATAAGTTGGAGCTTCGAAATTCCGGCCTCCGCATATTGCCATTCGTTGGCAAACATTACTCACTCAAAATCTTAAAAAAGGAAATAAGATGAATATAGAATTTTTTAAATCAATAATTATTGGAAAATGGAAATATGAAGATGGTAGAATATTGGAATTTGAAACGAGTGAGGATTTTATATTTACCGACAAAAATGGAGTTTCTCATCCCGAAAAACAAAAATTATTTCTTTCAGAAAAAAACGGGACTTTACAATTAAGCATTCCAGTTTTATTTGAAGCAATTGGAATAATAAAATCAGTTTATGATAATGAAATCATTTATGATAGTTTTGAACTAGATGGAACAAAAACTGAATTGAAATTAATTAGAATTTAATTTATTCTCTTTTACAATTAACGATATGAAAAAACCACTATTCCTATTAAGCCTTTTACTTTTAAATTACATCGGATTTTCTCAAGAATATGAAGTAAAACCAAACGGATTGAAAGACAAATCTAATATTAAAAATGCTTTTTTGGTAATTGAAACACCTGAAAAAACAACTTCGGAGCTTTATCAAAATGCAATAAAATATAAAAATCCAGACGAGGTAATTAAAGGAAAAAACGAATATTTACGATTTGAGACTTACGTACCACAATTTACAAAAGTGAATAACAGCGGAGCAAAATTGGACGTAAGTATGAAATATACAACGGAATTGAGATTTAAAGATGGAAAAGTACGATTCGAAATAACTGCTTTAAGTATAACTGCCGACAATGGTGGAAGAAGCGTTGAATTTAGTGGTAGTATTTGGAAAGGTTATCCGATTTACGATAAAAAAAATGGAGATTTAAGACTTCCAGAGACAAAATCTGAAATAGAAAAGTATTTCAACAACAAAGTAATTGAAGTAAAAAACTTTCTATTGGATATAAAAACAGAAAAAGATGATTGGTAAAAAAAAATAACGATTTGCCAACACCGTGTATAATTAATTGCTAGGTGAGTTGGTTAAGAGCAAGAGTTAGTTTCTTTTCGTATTTTTAACTAAGTGAAAAATTATAACTAATTTTCCGCAACTACTCATAGCCGAGACCGTTAGGCACAATTAAAATAAGAACACAAAAATGAATAATATGAAAAAATCAAACTTAGTTTGGCAATTTGCAATGGGAGTAATCTTAACAGCAATGATTTCTTGCCAAAGTAATCCAACGGACAAAATCCAAGGCGTATTTAATGCAGACAAAGCCTCACTAAAAACCATGATGAAAGAAAAAATGGGAAATGACAATGCCTTTGCTTCGGCTTTGTTGGAGAAGGCAATTGAAAATGCGGTTATAGAATTTAAGATTAGCGGTGACTCAATAAACGGTTTAATGTTCCTTGTAGGTCAAACAACCATTTTGAGTTCTAAAGTTGAAATTAGAAATGATAGTATGGTTGCTCAATCTGAGAACTCCGATTTTTACCTAATCCCAAATGACAAAGGGATATTGTTTAAGAATAAGAACTCTGAATGGCTATTTCGGAGTGACCATGCCACTGATTTCGGTCAAACAGTGCCACTCATAGAAGTATTGCAATAATAGTTAAAATTTAGTTTTTATCATTTTGTAAAATGGTTTTTCTCATTGATTCACCTTCGAGCATTATTCTATGTGATGAGTTGACGATACGGTCTAAAATGGCATCAGCAATAGTACCTTCTCCTATAGTTTCATACCAAGCTGACACAGGTATTTGTGATGCTATTATAGTTGATGATTTTCCATGTCTGTCATCTATAATATCCATTAACGCCTCACGAGCATGATTATCAAAACTCTGAAGCCCAAAATCATCAAGTATTAAAAGTTCAACTTTTAAGATTCTATTAAGTTCTCTGAGGTAGGTTCCATCAATTTTACAAAGTTTTAGTCTTTTAAACATTCTGGCAGTATTTTGATACAGTGTTTTATGTTGTAACATACAGCTTTGGTGTCCCAAAGCTTGTGCGATATAGCTTTTACCTACGCCAGATGCACCTGTGGATATGCAACAAAAAATGGTACAAAAAGTTAAGCTACATTTTTGATTTGATATAATTTTTCAAATTCGATGATATTTTTGTAACCAAGAGCAGAATGTCTTCTGTATCTGTTGTACCAAGTTTCTATGTATTCAAAGACTTTAATTTGAAGACTTTTGTTGGATATAAACTTATTGTCTATCATTAGTTCTGTTTTGATTGTTTTAAAAAAAGATTCAGCTACTGCATTATCCCAACAGTTTCCTTTTCTACTCATACTGGGTGTTACATGATAACTTTTAAGGATATTAACAAACGCATGAGATGCGTATTGTACACCTCGATCAGAATGAAAAATCATACCTTCACAAGGCATTCTGTTGTTTACAGCCATTCTCCATGCAGCAATGATAGTTTGTCTTGCTTTGAGTCCATTGCTCAAAGACCAACCAATGACTTTACGATCAAACAGGTCAATAATTACCGTTAAGTACAGCCATCCTTGTGCAGGCTTTAAATAGGTAATATCAGAAACCCATTTCTGTGCAGCAGCGGTAGCTTTAAAATCTCTATCCAATACATTATCAGCTACTGGATATTGATGCTTAGAATCTGTCGTGACAACAAATTTCTTTTTACGAACTGCTTTAATCCCGTGTTTTTTCATCAATCGTGCTACCCTAGACCTAGATACTTTAAACCCTTTAGCTTTGAGTTCCTCTGTAATTCTAGGACTTCCATAAGTAGATTTACTTCGCTCACAGATACGGTGAATCTCAGAGAGTAGCATACGATTTTTTCCATCTCTATCTGATGGAACATAATTCTTACTCCTGTAATAACTGTTTCTACTAATTTTAAAAATTTTACACATCTTCCCAACCGGATATTCTCTACTGTAATCTTTGATAAATTTCAATACTTCCGATCGCTCTTGGAGAAGATGCTCACGGCCTTTTTTAAGATATCCCGCTCCATGGTAACATCCTTGAGCTGTTTACGTAATCGCTCTAACTCTTTCTGATCTTCTGTGAGTTGTTTGACGCCATTACCGCTAAAAGCTAAATCAGGACGCTGTTCTAATTCTCTACGCCATCTGTAAATAAGATCTGCACTGATTCCCAATTCCATGGCAATCTGCTTTGTGTTACCTCGTACATTGCTTAATTCTACTGCTTTAATTTTAAACTCTTTACTGTATTTTCTTCGTTTCATATGGTTAAGTTATTTTAGATAAAATTAGCTTAACTCTTTGTCACTCTAAATGTAGCAAGTCCAGAAGGCTCAGTATTTGTTTTAAATCCATAGGATCAAGTGTGTTTGCCATGCTGTTATTTTTATAATAAACAGCAAGGTAATTGCTTACTTAATCTCTATAAGTGGTCACTGTGTAATGTCAATGTGTGGCACAAATCAAACCGTAAAACTAGCACAGTTTAAACCGTAATTAATGGCACTATGACTCCGAAATCAATGGCACAAATCGAAACGGAATAGCCAATCTGAACAAGGAGTTCAGCTCATTAAGTCTGACCAAACAGACATTTCTTCTGACACAAAAGAGGCTATAAAAAATCTTGCGAAAAAAGAACAAGAGCTAAAAGAATTCAATGACAACTTAGGGAAATGGCAGAAAGGTAATTTTGTTGATGAGTTCGGTGATAATACCGGAAAAGGTTATCCATACTCGGTAGTTAGAGGTGAACATGAAAACTCTTCTGTTATTCAATCTGACGTTTTTGTGAAGACAACAATTGATGGAGAAAGTCTATATTTTCAGATTTTCAATAGTAGTATGACTTTAAAAGAAAACTTTCCTGATAGTGAATTTGGAACAATTAAAATCAAGTTTCCAAGCGGAGATGTAAAAAATGAAAAAGTTTTCTTTTATAAAAACACTGTATCTGAATCACCTGATGATAAAAACAAACTAATTTATAACCACTTAATGACTGAAAGTGGAGAACTGAAAATATTGATTGACTTAGGTACTGCAAGTAGATATTACTCGGACAAATATCAATTTTCAATTAGCAAGAATAATCTTGACGAAATTCTTGCTGAAGTAAAATAAAAAAGCGCCTAACAAAAGCTATACGTAATGCGGAGTTTAGAGCAAACCGAAAGGTCGGTGCTATTAATCCGCCAAAACTTCGTTTTGACGTTTTTTTTGAATAAAATTAAAACACAAAAACAAAGTTTTGGCTACCACTACTGCCCTATTGAAAACTACTGCTTTTCAATCCCGCACTACGCATAGCAAAACCGTTGGGCGTAATTAAGAACTGCAAGTTTTAAATGATAGGAATAGAACAAAATAGCTTGAAATTTCGAGATGAAAATGCGAGGAATAGTTTGAATATTAAAATCCAAACACATCCAATAAGAAATTTACTGAATTTAGAACTGACTCCGTTAGCTGAATTAATTTCTAAACCATACTATTTACACCCGATCGAATTGGATTTTAATAAAAGAACAGTTGAAATTGGAATGACAGATTACACAACTTCGAAGTTCAACGGAAATTATACACTAAAATATGAATTGTGGGATTTGAAAGCTTTTGTAAAATACTCATTTCCAATAGTTGGCGGAAAGGATTTTTTATTTCGTTCAACTCAAGACAGAGAAGTTCCTGAATTCGTGAAGTTTGTAAAAATATCAAGAACTAAAGATCAATTAGAGATCATATATCAAACCAATCATCCTAAGAAAGAACTTCCTGAGATTATTAAAAGGGCAATAAAAAATTCAACTGAAAAGGTAATTGAATCAATCAAAAGTATCACGTCAAAAATTGAAAATGATACTAGCTCGTTCAATAAATCGTTGACAAAGTTTACTTTAGATTTAATGACAGAACGTAAAGAAAAAATAGAATCCGAAGGACAACAAACGGACGAAATGAATGACTTTTGACAAGTCATAACAACACTAAAAATCGACTAGCTTCTTTAAAGTAACCTCAAGAGCTTCAGCAATTTCTAGTAAAGAATAAAGTGTTGGATTGACTTTTCCATTTTCTAACTTTTCAACAGCTTGTCGATCTTTATTGCATGCACGGGCTAAATCAGATTGACTCCAACCCTTTTGACTTCTTAACTCAACAATACGTTGACCGATTTTCTTTTTAAGTTGTTCTTTGTTCACAAAACAAATGTCAATTAATAATACGACAATTTTGTCATATAAAAGTTTGACAAGATAATTTTAATCATTATGTTTGTCATATAATAATGCGACAAATGAAAAAACCCAGAACACTCAAAGTTTACGAAACTTTTCAAGCTCGACAATGGAAATATGTTGTCATTCCAGAAATACAACTGAAAGGAAAATGGTTGAGAGATCTCGGATTTGAAATTGGCGATCAGATTTAGATTAAACAGCAAAAGAACAAATTGACCATTACGTTAGTCGATAAGAAAAAATAAAACAATTACGCCGAACTAGGTGTATAAAATTGCTACGTCTTTCTCTCTTGAGAAATTTTAACTACTTTTAAATCAACAATAAAAATGAAAAATTTCTTATTTTAATCTACTTGATAAATTTATCGGAAGTAAAAAATTAATGGGATTATTAGGCGATATAAATGAAATCAAAAAGACTTGGGCGAATTCGTCGAGAGGGCAAAATTTTTTATTATTCTAAGTAGTCTAATTACTTTTAATTCACTGGCATCTATATCTGATGCAGTATTTAAATGGAAAGGATTTATATCAGATGGGTTGGAATTTTATAGAGCAAATATAACTAGTCCGTTAACAAAATTTTTCTCCTTGTTAAACCTTGAGTATGAATTATTCGAAATGAACGTAATTATTATTACGTTTTTGATTACACTTAATTATGCCACTAATTTAAAAATTCGTATCTTAATATAAAGTTTAGAATTATGAATTTACTACATTTTATTGAACAATTTCCAGATGAGTTTTCCTGTAAATCACATATGAAGTTGGCTCGTTCAAAAGAAGGAGTCATTTGCAAAAAATGTCAATCAAAAAAGCACTATTGGTTAAAGTCTAAATGGATGTGGCAATGTTCTTATTGTGGTTTTAGAACTACTCTACGCAGCGGTACTATGATGGAGAACTCCAATTTACCTATTCGTACTTGGTATCTCGCTATGGCATTTATGACTTTTAGTAAAAAAGGTATTTCTGCTGCCGAATTACAACGTCAGCTCAACCATACACGTTATACCACTATATGGTCTCTTATGCACAGAATACGTTCGGCTATGGGAAAACGAGATAATTTATACGACCTTGAAGATATGATTGAGTTTGATCAAGATTACTTTACTGTGGCAACAAAAGAATCCGACAGACAAAAGCTTAAAAGAGGCAGAGGCAGTCAAAAACAATCTAACGTAGCGGTAATGGCAGAGTCTGTACCTTTAGAAGATTTAAAGACTGGGAAACAATCCAAACAATGTCGTTATTTTAAAATGAAAGTTTTGGATACTCATAAAAAAGAAGAAGTCAACACGCTTATTGATAGTAATTTTGATGATACATGCATTGTTTTTAGCGACAAAAGCACGTCTTATGTAGACATAGGTGATTATGTGGAAGTACACATTACTGAAAAATCAAATAAAGAAACCACTATTACCACACTAAAATCGGTGCATATAGCCATAAGTAATGCAAAACGCACTCTGTTAGGTATTTACCATAAAATTAAAGGAAAATATTTGCAGAATTATCTTGACGAGTTCTGCTATAAACTCAACAGACGCTATTTCGCTGAAAGACTATTTGATAGACTGGTAGTAGCTGTCACTCATCAATACTGGTATAAAAGTGGGTAATCAATTACGTTTATATTGTTGTCTGCATTTCTTAGAGGAATGTACTTTTATGCACTAAAACATCAACATGTTAGAAAACGTGTTATTAAAGGCAAATACTATATTTCAGATATTTTGATAACAGTTGTCATTTTCACTATTTTTGGTCATCTTGGCTATTCCAAAAATATATTCTTGAACAGAATAGTCGTTGTTTTTAGTCCTCTACTTCTTGTTTTACTTCATTCAATATTTTTTTGGATTCACTATTCTAAAAACGACAACAAGCAAAAAACCGCTTTCGTTATACCGATAATTTCCTCAATTTTATTAGTTCTAATTCTAGCAGCAGTAAATAAAGGTCTTGAATTATGATTATTAATTTATCTAAGTTATCAAAACTTCACGCCTATAAAAACTACGCCCAACAAGGTGTATAAAAAATTGCGCTGATTCAGTAAATTGAAAATTATTGCTACCTTTAGTGGAAAGAAAAAATTGAAAAATTGCTTACTCCCCCTATTCGCAACTTTTCATACACTAGAACGTTGGGCTTAATGTAAAAAACGAAATGAAGAACAAAACTACAACTACATTATTAGCTTTTTTTCTTGGTGGACTTGGGGTTCACCAATTTTATCTTGGTAAATCTTTGAAGGGGATTTTTTATCTTTTATTCTCTTGGACATTTATTCCAGTTTTTATAGCTTTTATTGACTTTATCTTATTGCTTGTTATGGGACAAGAAAAATTTGATTTAAAGTATAACAGCGGCAATACTTCTACTTCTAGCCTAAATTAGGTGTAAGCTTCCCCTAATTAGAACTGTTTAAATTTCTAATATTTGATAAATTTATTGTTTTAATTCTCTTGGAGTTAGCCCCAAGAGAATTAATTTCTGCGTATTTTATTGGCGATAATCTACCAAGCCCGTCATGGGGTCGATGATGATTATAATCATACATCCAATCTTGGGTTTGTTCTCTTACTTGGTTAATGTTCTCAAAAATATATTTATCAATAACTCCTCGCCTATAAGTTCCATTAAATCTCTCTACAAATGCATTTTGAGTTGGTTTGACAGGGTGAATATAGGTAAACTCTATGTCATGCATTTGGCTCCATACAGCGGTGATATTAGCAATGAACTCCGGGCCATTATCCATACGTATCTTATTGGGCTTTCCTCTTCTATTAACAAGATCGTTAAGTACCCAAAACACACGATTACTTGGTAAAGAAAAATCTACTTCTATATGTAATGCCTCTCTATTACAGTTATCGATAATAGTAAAGGCTCTAAAACGTCTTTTGTTCTCAAGGGTATCGGTAACAAAATCCATACTCCATGTATCATTAAGATTTTCCGGAACCTCTAATGGTTCTTTCACTCTAGATGGTAATCGTTTTTTTACTTTACCACGTAGAGGAAGTCCTAATGCTTTGTAAACCCTATACAATCGTTTATGATTCCATGGTTTGCCTTGATTACGTAAACGACTATAAGCCTTCCAAAAACCTTCTTCTCAATGTTGAACTGCTTTTTCTTGTAAAGCGAGCTCTATCTCAGTATCGGCTTTGGGTAACGGTTTATAATAATAAACACTCTTGCTCATATTTAAGACTCGGCACGCCCTGCTAATACCATAATGTGCAAGTGTTTTACTTATCGTTCTCTTACGGCAAGGCTTTAAAGCTTTTTTGCAATAACCTCTTTTGCCATTTGATGATCTAAGGCTAGAGAAGCATACATCTGGTTGAGCATCCGGTTCTCACCCTCAAGCTCTTTGACGCAACGTAACTCTCCGGAACTCATCCCGGCATATTTAGAACGCCACTTGTAAAAAGTTGCTGAAATAAACCCATGTTCCCTGCTAATCTCTACAACTGTTTTCCCTTGATCAAACTCTTTCAAAATCTTTGCAAGATGTGAAGGTGAAAATTTACTCTTTCGCTTTGTTTGTCTATTGAAAGTTAAAATTAATCTTTCTAATTTTAAACAGTTCGGTTTTTAGGGAAGATTACATAAAAAATTGCTACCTTTTTTTCTAGTTTGAAAAATTATGATTATTTTTAAAAGCTAAGTTCTAATAAATATATGTATTATCTTTGATAAAAACAGATTATATGATTCCATCAGATTTTAGAGATTATTTCACAAACAGTTCTACAGCTACTCAGCAAGAGATTGTGTCGTCTTTACTATCACTGTCTTTGCAAGGGAGTGCTGTTAAAGATGATAAACAGGATAAAGCTATTACCTGTCCACATTGTACAAAGAAACGTATTCGAGCCAATGGTAAACTCAAAGGTGTTCAGCGTTATTTTTGTAATGATTGTAAGAAGAACTTTAGTGAGACTACAGGCAAGTTTTGGTATGGTATAAAGAAGAAAGACAAATTAAGCAAGTATCTATACTGCCTATTGTCTGGCTATAGTATTAGGAAAAGTGCCAAAGAAACAGGGATATCCATTCAAACCTCTTTTGATTGGCGACACAAATTACTCACCTCATTTTCTAGTGTTTCAGTAGAAGAATTTCAAGGTATTGTTGAGAGTGACGATTTGTTCTTCGCTTATTCAGAAAAAGGAAATCGTCATTTAGATAGAAAACCAAGACAACGCGGTGAGAAAGCAAGCAAAGCGGGCATAAGCAATGAAAAAGTAGCCGTAATTGCTACTTGCGATAGATCTGGAAACAAAGACTTTAAAGTAGCAACCAGAGGTCGTATAAGTAAAAAGGACTTAGATAAAGTACTCAAAGGAAAGCTCAACAAAGTAGAGGTCATCTGTAGTGATAGTCATAGAAGTTATGGTGCTTTTGCAAAAGCAAATACACTTAATCATAAAAAGTTTAACGCCTCAAAAGGACAGCGAACTATAGATAAAGTGTACCACGTACAAAATGTTAATAATATGGATATGCGATTGAGAAAATTTATGGAGTCTTTCAATGGTGTTGCAACAAAGTACCTTCAAAATTACTTGAACTGGTTCTTGGTTCTTGAAAAAATTAAGAATTCCACTAGCAAAATGACCGTTGTTACTGCTATTGCTTCAAATAGCGTATGGTATGAATATAAACAACAACTATTTAATATGTTAATTAGAACTTAGCCTTTTTAAACTAATTAATAAGAATGAAAAATTGTTATTTTAAAAATCGCAACTTTTCATATATACAGACCGTTTTAGCCAACACAGATTCACAAAAATCGAAGTCTTGAAAAAGTACGATATTTGATTAAATAATTTAGCAAGCCAGTAGAACAATGGAAATAATTACAGACATAAGATTAGGAGATTGTAAGAAAATTTTAAAAGAGTTATCCGAAAAGTCTGTTGATTTGATATTCACATCCCCGCCTTATGCCGACCAAAGAAAAAGTACTTACGGTGGAATACACCCAACAAAATATGTCGAATGGTTTTTACCAATTTCCAAAGAATTGTTGCGTGTTTTAAAACCCACAGGCTCATTTGTCCTGAACATTAAAGAAAGAGTAATCAACGGGGAACGAAGCACTTATGTTATGGATCTGATTTTGGAAATGCGAAAACAAGGTTGGTTATGGACAGAAGAATACATTTGATACAAAAAGAATTGCTATCCGGGTAAATGGCCAAATCGATTTCGTGACGCCTGGGAACGTGTGTTACATTTCAATAAGGATAAGAAGTTCAATATGTACCAAGAAGAAGTTATGGTGCCAATGGGCGATTGGGCAAAAACCCGACTTAAAAACCTCAGCAAGACAGATAAAACAAGAGATGAATCCAAGGTAGCCAGCGGTTTTGGAAAGAATATATCGAACTGGTTAGACAGGGACAAAGCCTACCCAACTAATGTGTTACACCTTGCTACAGAATGTAATAATAAAAATCATAGTGCGGCATTTCCAGAAGGACTTCCTGAATGGTTTATTAAGCTTTTCACACAACCGGGTGATACGGTTTTAGACCCGTTTATGGGTTCGGGAACAACAAATTTTGTAGCCCAAAGAATGAGTAGAAACTCAATAGGGATAGATATCCAACAAGAATACTACGATATGGTACAAGAACAAATTGACAAAAAGAAACTTGTACTTTTTGAACCCGAAGAAATATATGAAACAGCTAAACTTAACGGATGTAACTAAATACGTAGAAGATAATATCGGAGTATTCCACCAAAAGAGAATTGAAAGACTTAACCGCCTTAAACTCAAAACTGTTCTCAAAAAGAAAAACCCGTATCTGTTCAAAGCAAAGCATATTCTAACCGCCAGTGAAATTGTTCAGGGAATTGCCGATGCTTTCATATCGTCAGCCGAAGAAACCATTTTTGGAGATTGGTTAGAAAGTTTGGCTATTTTCATAAACCAGAAAGTATATAGCGGTTGGAAATCCGGGATTCCCAACATAGACCTTATTGGTGGTTGTTTCAGTAAATGGTTGTTGCTACGGAATAGACAACAATCCCGACAAAGGAGACTACTTCAAATATTGTGGGCAAGAATTTTGGGAATTTATTTCCGGTGATGAAGGTTTATATACCGAAATAATTGAACCTCTTGGACACAAGGCTAAAGAACGTAATGAAGAATTCCAACAATCCTATTCAAGGATGATAAATCAATTTACGAAAGAGTTTATTCAGGATTTCTGCGATGAAAACGGAGATATAGATTGGAATAAATTGGTTGAATTTAACTCCGGAAAGAAAAAATGATTACTGGATACAGCAACAGTAACCGTTACACAACTCTCAGGTCTCAAAAATAGAGGTTCGTTTTAAGCTCATTTAAAAGGAGTTTGCTTTTTTAAGTTATGTTTTCTAAAAATTTAGATGGCATACAAGCAGCTAATTTTTCGTTTTTAGGAATCCCTTTTTTTAAAATCATAAAAAATGCAAATAGTACCAAGCTACACACACAAAACAGCAACCAGATGTACTCTCTTGTACGGATACTAATGCAGGTAAATACTTCGTTCGGAATTATGGTGTAACAAATCTATACTAAAAACGTCTTATAATTGTATAACATTTTATAAGCTATGAGTTTTTTTCGTGTGCTACTGGCTATTTTATTTCCTCCATTATCGGTTATAGATAAAGGGTGTGGTTCTTTCTTTATTATCTTTTTATTAACGCTTTGCGGGTGGATTCCGGGGGTCATCGGAGCTTTGGTGATTTTAAATAATCCCGGAAATTGAAATTTAACGGAGTTTCTATATTATTTTACCTTTTATTTTTCTTAAAAAAACACAGTTGAAATGATCAAAAAGTAAGAAAGTTGAAAAGCTAAGATCCAATTACTTAAAACCTTTCAAACCAAGAACTTTTTAATACTAAAATGGTTTAAAGATTGTGTAAGGAAAATTTTTTCTTCCTAAAATAAGCAAAACCCGTTCCAAAAATACACAGCAATAAAAGTGGTAAAATAACATTTAGAAACTGCCAAAAAGTTCGTTCTTTAAAAGCTCTTTGCTTATCTAAATGAGGTATCCGGACGTTTTTACTTCTTAGAGTAATCAAACCCGTATCATCTAGTAAATAATCTACCGCATTGATTAGAAATTCTTTATTCCCAAATTGTTCATTCGTCCATCTGTCAAATGATAAATCATGTGGTTTTCCTTTTAGGGTTTGGTTTTTTCCAATGTCTCCGTCGGAAACAACAAGCATTTTATTACGCTCCCCCCGGCTTTTAAACAGAGAAGTCTCAAAAGGTTTAATTCTGTTCTTGTAAGCGGAATTAAAATCACCTTCCAAAAGCACTCCAAATAGTTGGTGATTTCCCCTGTAATCTTCTTCTTTGGGTTCTGTTCCAATATGTTGCAGTTCGATGAAATTCGGAGTACTTGTTTTTCTTGTCAGAGGAGAACTGACTAATAAGGGTGTTTTCTTGATATTGTTTTTTAAAGTGTCTATCTGAGTTACAAATTGCATTCTTACCGGAGCTATATTTTTAGTGATCGGATGATTTGGATTACCATTTACAACCGGATGATAAAACCACGGCAAACTTTGAAATTGAGGCTGATTTCCTATATTTCCTGTTGCCAGGAAAATCTTTGCTGCATACAGATCCTGAATTAAGCCGGTATGTATCCGAATACCATAATTAAAAAGCAAATCCGTAAGATTTAAATCTCTTGGATAGGCTAGCATTTTTCCCGAATTATACAGGCTATCCATATCTGCCTGTACATTATCTATCATCCACAATGTATTACCTCCATTTACAATGTATTGATCCAATGTAAATTTTTCTTCCTCAGTAAATTTCTGAGTAGGTTTTGCAATGATAGCCAGGTCAAAATTCAACATGTCTTTTAATGTTCTTTTGGGATTTGTTGCCACGGAATCCAACGTAAATTTTGCCAGGCTATTTTTTTTAGCGATTTCCGATAAAAAACTATATAAATAGATATCTTCCAGTTCTCCATTACCTGTAATAACCGCAATGCGTTTTTTTTGTTTTTTGATGATCGTATTAATGGCATCCAGAAAAGAAAATTCCAAACTCCCGATAGCGTTCTGTAACTGCTGTTCCTGAGACGTAACAATAGTGTCAGGCAGTAAGGAAACTAATGACGTTTTATTTACATATTCAATTTCTGCCCAGGGAAAAATAATGGCTTCCGACAGCTTACTGTCTTCTTCTACGGTTAACTGACTCGGAATCATTCCTTTTCTTACCAATTCTTCTCTATCGCTATCCGGATTGACAAAACGAATGATAATATTCTTATTTTCTGCTCGTAATTCCTCTAAAAACTGCTGTGTTTCTATTTGCAATCTTTTAAATTCGGCAGGAAAATCGCCTTTTAGATAAACCGTTATAAATAAAGGATCATTGATTTTATTTAAAATTGTAGTACTTACTTCAGACAGGGTATATCTTTTGTCTTCGGTTAAGTCAAAACGTTGGTAAAAATATTGGTTGATACTATTTATGAATAGTAAACCGGCTGTCAGTAATAAAATTGATTTGACCTCCTTATTCATATCCAACTTTTTGTTTGGTTAGAAATAAAAAGAATATAACTATACTGATAAAATACATAATATCTCTGGTATCTATCACTCCCCTGCTAATACTTTTAAAATGTTCATTCATACCTAGCAACCTAATAGTATAACCGATATCAGGAAAACTGTTTGCAACAGCATCAAATCCATAAAAAAGAAAACAGGTAACAAAAGCTCCCAATACAAATGCCACAATTTGATTTTTTGAGAGTGTAGAAGTAAACAATCCGATAGCTGCATACGCTGCTGCTAAAAATAACAATCCTATATAAGAGCCTATTGTACTGCCCAAATCAATATTCCCGACAGGGTTTCCCAGTTCATATACCGTGTATATATAGGTAAACGTAGGGAGTAAAGATATAACAATCAATGCTACAGATGCTAAAAATTTCCCTAAAACAATTTGCCAATCCGTGACAGGTTTTGTTTTCAACAATTCAATGGTTCCCGAATTAAGTTCTTCCGCAAAACTCTTCATGGTAATAGCCGGAATTAAGAAAAGAAAAATCCAAGGAGCAAAAAAGAAGAAACTATTCAAATCTGCAAAACCCGCATTTAAAATATTGAAGCCGTCTTTAAACACCCATAAAAACAGACCGTTCATCAATAAAAAAGCTCCAATAACTACATAAGCTACTGCAGATGAAAAAAACGAATGAATCTCTTTTTTAAAAATTGGAAACATATTTTAGCTTGAAAGTTATAAAGTTAAAAGTTTGAAAAATGCATGGATGGTATGTATGATATTTAATGGTTTTTTTGAGTGAATAGTAAAGAGTTCTGTTTTTTGTTCTTATTGGTGTCTAATAAATTGAGAGATTTCCAAAATACTCTAGTGATTTTCTTAAGTATTTAAACGAACATTCAAAAAAATAATTATTCATATTTCATTTTTAACAAGCATATTTTACTTCATAATGTACGCCTCATCGCTGCATTATCAAATTAATTCATTGTTACATTGATTTATTGCTACATTGATTCATTTAAACTACTTTATCAACACTCCATGCTTACGGTTTTGCATTGAACAAAATTTTGGTTTTTGACCAAAAATCAGTATTTCTATAATTTTCAAAATATTCCTAATTTTAGCACAAATACAAAAGCCCCTATACGGAGCTATTGTCATTTTGCATTTATTTTATGAAAGTTTTCTATCTCCTTCCAGGATGAGAAGATTTCACTCCTTTCTTAATTTGTTGCTGTATTTCTTCTTCTACCGGAGCTGTTCTCGTGAAAGTATCCTTGTTAACAAGGGTTGACGCCCAATCGTCATCAGGATCCGTTTCTTGTGTTAATAGCCAGGTAGTTACTATAGTATCTACCCCGTTAACAACTTGATATTGGCCGCTCCAAGCAGTAACAGAATCAGAACTACCATATTGATTTTGCCAAGCAACTACAAAACCAACGGCCTGACTGGCATCGTTATCTGTATCTGTTCGCCCTACCAAATCATAAATACCGGAAGCATCACCAACTGCTGTATGATATGTTCCTGTTATACTGTTTCCATTAACTGTAAGAGTCATATATGACCCGAGTTCATTGTACCATGTTCCATTTAAGTCCATAATTAAAATTTCAGGGTTAGTAATTTATATGTTTTTGTTTTGTCTAATGCAATATAAATAAAAAATAGCTAAGTACATGACAAAAATTTAGTCAAGTTCATATTGTTTTGATTTACAGGGTTTAATAGCACAGAAGCAATATAATCTAATCCATATTTGAATATGCTTTTAGCCATTCTTCCATGCTTTTTTATTTTGATAGGCTTAATCTGATGTAAATATATACCAACTTTGTAACACCATACGAAAGCCATCATTACAAGCAGTACTAATTTTTCAATACGCTTAATATCTTGCAGGTGTGTGTTTTCAATATCAAAGCCACTGGCTTTCATTGCTTTAAAACACATCTCTATCTGCCATCGTTCTTTGTATTGTTCAAAGGCCTTATCAGGAGCGTTGAACGATACAATGATTAAGAAATCAGGCTTTCCATTTTTTGGGTACAACTTGCATCCGGAAAGGAAACAAAGCTGACCATTAACACGTACAATTTTAGGATAATACACAAACTCATTGATCTTATGTGGATTAAACAAGTGAAATACTTTGATGGTTTTGTTCTTATCAGGAAGCTCTACCTTAAAGTTGTTTCGAATGCGGATATAATATTTGATTCCATTTGTATTCAAGAAATCCAACCAATGATTACCTACAAACTCTCTATCGGCTACAATGGATTTAATAACATCTTTGCCAAAAAGTCTTATGAAACGATTCACAAGATCAATACGCTCCTGACTGTTAGAGTTCCCTGGCTTATCTAACATAGTAAATAACAATGGGAAGGCAACACCTTTATAGACAACTCCCAACTTAAAAATGTTGATGTTGGTCTGACCAAACTTCCAATTGGTCCTATCAATACTCAAGATCAATCCCTCTTGCTTAGGAAGGAGACTAAATATAAGACGAGCGATCAAATCTCCATCCAACGAATAATCAGCAATAAATCTTTGAATACGTCTGAGTGATGACTTCGAATCTACTGAGGTCTCAAAAGCGTTGGCTACCTTTTCAAAGGTAACTGTCTGTACCTTACAGAGGGCGATAATGAAATGTGATATGAGTTTGATTCTTGCCAAATTGATCTTACCTTGGAAATGAGAACTTAAAACTGAATTTAATTCACTACTTCTTAGTGGAAGCATTAGTTTTTTTCATTAGAAAAATGAGTGATGTTATTCTTCTAATATACTGAAAATCAATGCTTTATTTTAATTATTTAACATTTAATTTACTGATAATCAATTAATTATATTTTTTGTCATGTACTAAAAAAAAATAGTTAAATCTTGTTGTATTTCTTAATGAACTCATCTTTACAATTCTTATTAACATATATTCATGTTGTTATAAAAATTCAACAACTATCATATCTCTATAATTCAATCCGAGTAGTGTGGAAGCTCCACCAACTGTTTTTAGATTACTTCGATAAATTGCAATTTCCAAATATCCTGAGGAGTTAAAAATAGCCAGTCGATTTCCGTCAAATTGACGAGCATCCGTAGCTTTGGTATCCACAATTTCATTGTATTTATTAAATATCTTAGTAAAAGTATAACGAGCCGCAGAAATTCTAAAATTGCGCCCCTTCCCTACTTCAACAAATATTTTTTTATGTATATTACTAATGACGTTACCATAGTTATCAATATAAATAATACCTCCGACAATTGTTGTTTTATCCTGGCTGATTTTCGGCTGAATTTCAATCATTTTTTTATACGTAGCAATCTTCTTTCCAATCACTCCCAAACTTCCACCTTTGGCAATAAAACAAGCTACCTGAACAAAGACATCCAATACAGGAAAACTACTAACTACCCTGTCATGAATATCAATTTCTACAATTTTTGCAGGGACAATGTCAGAGGCAATCATACAAATCAAACCATTATCCGGACAGATAAAATAATGGTCGTCTAATTCCAATGCAATATGCTTATTATCATCACTCAATTCGGAGTCAACACCTATAATATGGATAGTTCCTTTTGGAAAGCTTTTATATGAATTTTTTATGACATATGCTGTTTCGGCTATACTAAACGGAGTTATTTCATGGGTGATATCAATAATTTTTACATCAGGAAGTTCTGCATAAATAGCTCCTTTTACTGCACCTACAAAGTGATCTTTAGTGCCAAAATCTGTAGTTAAAGTAATTAGAGACATTAAAACGGATTTGTTAATTAAATGTGTAAAAGTTGTAAAAAAATCCTAACAAATCTAAGCAATTCTGAAAATTATTGGATATTTTTAAAATGAAATCTTCTTAAAGAAGAAACTTCTAAATTCGAATATTTGAACGAGCGAATCATAGAGCTTACAGAGATTAACCCAAAAGATTTCTTTGGTACTCACAATAGTACCTTAGAGCAATTAAAAAGATATTTTCCAAAAATAAAAATCGTTGCGCGTGACTCTAAATTAAAGATTTACGGAGAACCTGAAATTTTAGACGAGTTTGAAAAGCGATTGAAAATACTTATCAAATATTTCAACCGATACAACAAATTAGATGATAACAGTATTGAACGTTTATTGACAGGGAAAGATGAAAATACCATGTCCGCAGACACCCAAGAAGTGTTGGTATACGGGGTAAATGGCAAATTCATCAAACCGCAAACAAAGCATCAGCGGACAATGGTTTCTTTAATGCAAAAAAACGATATGCTATTTGCTGTTGGTCCTGCAGGTACCGGAAAAACATATACGGCAGTTGCTCTGGCTGTGAGGGCATTAA
This sequence comes from Flavobacteriaceae bacterium, assembly GCA_014075215.1. Taxonomy (NCBI): domain Bacteria; kingdom Pseudomonadati; phylum Bacteroidota; class Flavobacteriia; order Flavobacteriales; family Flavobacteriaceae; species Flavobacteriaceae bacterium. The sequence goes on along the minus strand of CP046177.1, from coordinate 1,473,308 downwards.
AGGAAAAGGAGGTAAAACGTATTATCTTAACCAGACCTGCGGTGGAATCCGGCGAAAATCTTGGGTTTTTACCCGGAGATTTAAAAGAAAAACTGGACCCCTATATGCAACCTTTATACGATGCTTTAAGAGACATGATTCCACATGAAAAATTGATCCCTTACATAGAAAAAGGAATCATACAAATTGCTCCTTTGGCATTTATGAGAGGGAGAACCTTAGACAATGCTTTTGTCATTCTAGATGAAGCGCAAAATACTACTCACAACCAAATGAAAATGTTTTTAACCAGAATGGGAAAACATGCCAAATTTATCATTACAGGTGATCCGGGCCAGATAGATCTGCCTAGAAAACAAGTGTCCGGTTTAAAGGAATCTTTGTTAGCGCTAAAAGATATTGACGGAATTGCCCAGGTATATCTGGATGATAAAGATGTGATCAGACATCGATTGGTTAAAAAAATCATTACAGCGTATAAGAGCATTGAGACAGAGTAGGTTTTAATGTATCAATTCAATAATAAAGTGAAAAATTGTGAGATGAAAAATATGTTTATGACAAGTTAGATGTATCGTTTTTTGTCTCTACCACCATATGATATGTTTCCTTATTTTTGCAGCAATTTGAATGTAGTATGAATACAATAAACGAAACTCATTTTCAGTTTCCAAATCAAAAATCAGTTTACAGAGGAAAAGTACGGGAAGTGTATAATATCAATGATTCTCTTCTGGTTATGGTGGCCTCTGACAGGCTTTCTGCTTTTGATGTAATACTTCCGAAACAAATTCCGTTTAAGGGGCAAATATTAAATCAGGTTGCTGTAAAAATGATGAATGAAACAGCTGATATAGTTCCTAACTGGTTCATTGCAAGCCCGGATGAAAATGTCTCCATTGGTCATTTATGCCAGCCTTTTAAGGTAGAAATGGTCATACGCGGATATTTATCCGGGCATGCTGCCAGAGAATATAAACTAGGAAAAAGAACATTATGCGGAGTTGCAATGGATAAAGGAATGAAAGAAAACGATCCGTTTTCCAAGCCTATTATTACGCCTTCTACCAAAGCAGATAACGGAGCACATGATGAGGATATTTCCAGAGAAGATATACTTGCAAAAGGAATTGTTACGGAAGAAGATTATTTAATTCTGGAGGATTATACGCGTAAATTGTTTCAAAGAGGATCAGAGATAGCTTCCAAACGAGGGTTGATCTTAGTAGATACCAAATATGAGTTCGGAAAAACCAAAGATGGTAAGATTGTGTTAATTGATGAGGTGCATACACCGGATTCTTCGCGTTATTTTTATGCCGATAGTTATGAAGAAAAACAAATCAAAGGAGAAAAGCAAAAACAATTGTCCAAAGAATTTGTACGCCAATGGCTGGTAGAAAATGGGTTTCAGGGGAAAGTCGGGCAGCAGGTTCCCAAAATGTCTATGGAAAAAACCATCGAAATCTCAGAACGTTATATAGAGCTTTTTGAACAGATTACCGGAGATACTTTTATAAAAGCCAATATGGAAAATGTGTTAGGCAGGATTGAGAAAAATGTAATATCCTTTTTATCAAACTCACCTATATGAGACCCTTATAAAGCTAATTTTTATCCATATCTCCGACACTTTCTTTATCCGCCAATAATTTCTTCTGATAACGACTCTGTACAATATCAGTAATCACTAAAATACCAATAACAAAATAAAAAGTGGTTTTGCTCATATGAACAATTTCATTGCCGAATAATTTTAAATGTGCTAACTCCCCTCCTTCGGTAACCAACATAATACCTACGACAAACAAAATAAACAAGCCCAAAACTTCATACATTCTGTTTTTAGCTAAAAAATCGGAAACCTTATCGGCTAACCAAATCATTAATAATCCACCTATAATAATAGCCGTTGCCATAACCCAAAAAACATCAGTTAGTGCCATAGCACTCAAAATAGAATCAAAAGAAAACACCACATTCATAATCACAATCATGGTAACTATTTTACCTAAGGGTGCTTCTTTTTGCCCTTCTATATTATGATCTAAACTACGTACACCAATCATATGCCAAATTTCTTTCATAGCAGTATATACGATAAAAATACCTCCTCCCAAAACAATCAAACTATGAATATTAACTTTACCTTCGGCAATTCCCTCAAAAGAAAAATGTAAAATCGGATCCTGAAAAAGTTGTATGAGTTGTATCAATACAAATAGTAAAACGATACGTAAGACAATAGCGAGTAGTATCCCTGTTTTTCTCACATATACCTGTTTTTCTTTTGGAACTCGTTTGCTTTCGAGAGAAATGTATAATAAATTATCAAACCCTAATACGCCTTGTAAAAGAATTAACATCAACAAAGTCAAAATATTCTCTAACATAAAATTTAAGATTTTAAAAAACAACTCAAATATATATAATATTGATTGCCTGTTATGATTCCTTATTATCTTTTTTGGTATTCAGTAGATTAAAAGATTGAAAGATTTCCACAAAATTCGAATTGCTACAAATATTATGAGTATTGCCGTTGCTTTTCTGAGTTGTATAGGTGTAAAATAACGAATATTCATACGGTTCCCTATTTGCCCGCCTATAAACACTACCACCAATAAGGTAAAAGTAACATATCCGTTGCTATTAAAATTTTCGCTTGAATACTGCCCTATAAGACCCGCAATAGAATTTACCAAAATAAAGAAACTGGCAGTAGCAGCAATTTTTTTTGGAGTACCCCAATTAGAAAGATGTAATATGGGTGCTAGAAAAATACCGCCTCCAATCCCTACCATCCCGGATATAAAACCAATAAAACCTCCGTAAATGCCATTTTTAACACTACTTTTTTTATCAGATGTTTCTTTATTAGTAATTATTCTTTTTGAAACCCACATAGTAATAGCTGCAAACAATAATGTAAGCCCTAATAAAATAAAGAAAAAAGCCTGGCTTATCTTTACCGTACCTCCCAGGTAAGCCAAAGGTACACTTACCACAACAAGGGGTACTACCTTTTTCCAATCCAATAGTTTTTGCTTTTGAAATACTAACACGTTTCCGGCGACAACTACCACATTGCACAACAAGGCAGTAGTTCTGATTTGAGTAAAAGCAATACCCGTCAAAGCTAAAATTGCCAAATAACTGGAACCGCCTCCAAAGCCAACAGAAGCATATAGAATGGCTATTATAAAAAAGAGCAACAAAATAAGCCAATGACTTTCAATAATTTCAAGAAATTGTAAAAAGATCATATATATTTTATGTTGCTAACAAATATAACTTGATTATCCGTTATTACACCTAATTGTGTTTTTTGGATATCGTAAATAATGAACTCATCTTGACTTTTTCTATTTCCTAAAAAATGACTGAAATTCACCTATATTTCATTACTCTTCTTACCTGTAGCACTGCTATAGCTTTTAAAAAGTGCTTTATCTAGTTAAATTTCAGTTCATTTTCGGTTAAAACAAAAAGTCAAGATGAGTTCAATTTTAATTTTTTACCCTTAATTGATAGTCGATGAATTATATAAATTACAAATTTTAAATTCACAATTACGAATTTTTATCTCTTCAATATCAACTGATTAAATTTAATTTTGGCGCTCGTTTGAAATAGTATTGATAAATATGAGTTTTCCATTCTTTTTATTGAATTTTACATCAAAATTAAATCCAAAAGATATTCAAAACCTGATAACATCAAGGGATTAAGATATAATACCTAATTTAAACTAGAGCCTTAATTTTTGTGAAATTAATTTTTAGACTCAGTATAAAAGATTAAAAAGTTTCAAAAATATTAATGATTTCTTTTAGGTAATCTGAACGAATATTCAAAAATACCCGTTGTGCATTTTGAACTAAAAAGTAAATTTAAACGTCAGTTCGAGTAAATTTTTCTCATTTTCAATCGAAAAATTTACTCGAATTGACGAATTTTATCAAAATGCACAACGGGTTCAAAAATATAATTTTATATTGTTCATTTTAGAAAAAGTAATACCAAGTAAAACAGGTACCATTTAAAATCATTCATCATATGACACTTGAAATAACCTCATATCAGGAGTACTTAGGTCATTATCAACAAAGTATAGAAGACCCTTCTAATTTTTGGGGTCGGATTGCAGCGCATTTTTACTGGAGAAAAAAATGGGATACTGTTCTGGCTTATGACTGGTCTCAACCGTCTACTAAATGGTTTGGAGGCGGGCAATTAAATATCACTGAAAATTGTTTGGACCGACACCTCGAAACAAAAGGAACACAAACGGCAATTATCTGGGAACCTAATCATCCGGAGGAAAAAGCACAACACATCACATACAAACAACTACATAGTAAAGTATGTAGTTTTGCAAATGTGTTAAAAAATAATGGTGTTAGAAAAGGAGATACTGTTTGTATATATATGCCTATGGTAGTAGAGCTGACCGTTGCTGTTTTAGCTTGTGCCAGAATAGGTGCCGTAAACTCTGTAGTGTTTGCAGGATTCTCATCGACTGCATTGGCAGCCAGAATTAATGATGCCAAATGTAAAGTAATACTAACCGCCGACGGAGGATTCAGAGGCAATAAGATAACACCTCTGAAAGACATAGTTGACGAAGCATTAAAAACATGTCCTACTATTCAAAAATCAATTGTTTTTCAGAGAACGCAACAGACCGTCTCCTGGAATCCGGCAATTGATACTTGGTGGCATGAGGAATTAAAAAAAACAAATGACAATTGTTCTGCAGAGGTTATGAATGCAGAAGATATGTTGTTTATATTATATACTTCAGGTTCTACGGGAAAACCAAAAGGAATGGTTCACACTTGTGGAGGGTATATGGTATATACTACATATTCGTTTAAAAATGTATTTCAATATAAAGAAGGAGATATCTACTGGTGTACTGCAGATATCGGTTGGATTACCGGGCATAGCTATATTGTATACGGACCGCTATGTACCGGAGCAACAACTGTTATGTTTGAAGGAGTTCCCGGTTATCCGGATTTCGGGCGTTTTTGGAAAGTTTGTGAAAAGCATAAAGTTACTCAATTTTACACGGCTCCAACGGCTATCAGAACCTTAGCGAAACATCCGACAAAACTGGCAGCTAAATACGATTTATCAACTATAAAAGTATTAGGCACTGTTGGAGAACCTATCAATGAAGAAGCCTGGCATTGGTATGATACTTATATTGGAAAAAATAACTGCCCCATTACAGATACCTGGTGGCAAACCGAAACAGGCGGTATCATGATCTCATCTCTGGCAGGAATTACAAAAGACAAGCCTACATTTGCCACGATTCCTTTACCCGGAATTCAACCTGTACTGTTAGACACTGACGGGAAAGAAATTTTGACAACACAAGCTGAGGGAGTTTTAGCTATAAAACACCCCTGGCCATCGTTAGCAAGGACGATATACGGAGATCATCAGCGCTACAAAAATGTGTATTTTTCGGCATATCCAAATTACTATTTCCCGGGAGATGGGGCTTTGCGCGATAAAAACGGGAATTACAGAATCACAGGGAGAGTAGATGATGTAGTAATTGTTTCGGGACATAATTTAGGAACAGCTCCCATAGAAAATGCTATTAATGAGCATGAACAAATTGTAGAAAGTGCAGTGGTGGGGTTTCCGCATACTATAAAAGGAAATGCATTATATACCTATGTAATTACTTATGGAAGAGTTAAAGAAAATTCTGCACTGATACATGAAATACAACAACTAGTTGCAGATACCATCGGTCCCATTGCAAAACCGGATAAAGTTCAGTTCGTAAAAGAGTTGCCTAAAACCAGATCGGGGAAAATTATGCGAAGAATTTTACGCAAAGTAGCTGCCAAAGATACCTCTGATTTAGGAGACGTATCAACCTTACTAAATCCGGAGGTAGTAGATGATATTATTAAAAATGCACTTTGAATTTAAATTTAAAAGTTAAAAGTCAGGAAATTTACCTCACATACCTGGTTTTCTTGAGTGTACTTAATATCATAAAAGATCCTACAAAAAAGATCGCCAGACACAATACAGACCATTGCATAGAATCTGTTATTGCATATAAAAAACTATAGACAAAAGTTCCCAGTACAATGGCTATTTTTTCTGTTACGTCATAAAAACTAAAGTAAGTTGCATGGTCTTCTGTTTTTGGCAGTAATTTTGAATATGTCGATCGGGTTAGCGATTGAATAGCTCCTAAAACCAATCCCAACAGTGCCCCTAATCCATAAAAACAGAAATCGACATATGCTAAATCTTTATGTAATAAAAACGCACAAAAACAGATGACAATCCAAATAATAATGGTCATTTTTAACGCTGTAAAATTTCCGTATTTCTTAGATAATCTCGAAAAGATTGCTGCTCCGGCAATAGCAATGAGTTGAATTAGTAATACCGTTATAATCAAATTGGTACTATCTAACCCCAGTTCCGTAGAACCAAAGATAGTTGCTAATAGAATAATGGTTTGCACGCCAATACTCAGTAAAAAAAATGCCACTAAAAATCCTTTTAATGTGGGATAGCTTTTTACCTCATTATATACTATTTTTAGTTCTCTAAAGCCCTTCCATATATAATCCTTTTCCGGCTTCTTTTCAAATACGTTATTGGGCAATCTTCTAAAGGTTATTTGTGCAAAACCTATCCACCAAAGCCCAACCATTACAAATGAGATCCTCGATGCATATGCTTCCGTTATTCCAAAAAAATCGTGATTTAAAATCAAAGCCAGATTGATCATCAGCAAAATAACAGACCCGAAATATCCAAAAATAAATCCTTTGGCGCTTACCCTGTCCTGATCTTCCGGGTGTGCTACTTCAGGCAAATATGAGTTATAAAAAACAATACTGGACCAAAAACCAATACTTGCAAAAAAAGTAAATACGATACCAATCCAGACAGTATCTATTCCATCAAAAAAATACAAACTCATTACCGAAACCGATCCGATACTACAAAATATTTTAAGGAATTTCTTTTTATTACCCGTATAATCAGCAATTGCTGATAAAATCGGCGATATAAATGCCACTACCAAAAATGAAAATGACAGGGTGTAGCCATATAAAGCATCCGGATGATCCCATTTCATTCCTAAGAACGATACTACTTTTCCTTTGGTAATACCTGAGTAAAATAAGGGAAAAACAGCTGTACTGATTACTAGCGAATACACTGAATTTGCCCAGTCGTAAAACGCCCAGGCATTGATTAATTTTTTATCGCCGATTTTAACATAAGTGAAAAGGATTAAGAGATTAAAGGATTGAAAGATTGAAAAGCTCAAAGATTTCAAAAATATCCTCATGATTCTTTTTAGGTATCTAAACTGGTATTCAAAAATTAGTTATTTTCCTTTGTAATTGCTCTGCTCATTATAAAGTTTGGCCAACCGCGCTGCTTCCGGCAAATACGTTTTCAGGGTTTTAATTCTTGTTTCGTTGGACGGGTGTGTACTTAAAATTTGCGGTGGTGTTTTTCTCCCTTTGGTTTTCTCACTCATTCGTATCCAAACTTCAGCAGCTTCCGATCCTTTATATCCTGCCATAATCATAAAAACCAGTCCTAATTTATCTGCTTCCGTTTCGTGGGTTCTGCTAAAAGCCAACAACCCTGATCCGGAACTTAAACCGTATGCCGTATTCCAAATTTTCTGAGCATTTTCGCTTTTCCCCGACACTCCCAAAGCTATGGCAATACCTCCTAATTGTTGTAATTGACCTGATGACATTCTTTCCTGTCCGTGCTTTGCAAATGCATGTGCCACTTCATGTCCCATTACGGCTGCCATGCCATCTTCATTAGCACAGACAGGCATTATGCCCGTATAAAAAACAACCTTCCCTCCGGGCAAACACCATGCATTTATAGTTTCATCTTCTATCAAATTAAATTCCCATTTATACGAATCGGCTTCCGCATGCATATCATTAGCTCTCATAAACCTATCTACCGCCGCAGAGACCTTATTGCCAACCGACTTAATTTGTCGGGTCATTTTTGTATCTGTCGAGAGTTTATTTTTCTCTAAAAACCCTTTGTATTGTGCAAAACTTGCAGGTAATACCTCAGCATCACTTACAAAATTAATACGCTTTCTCCCGGTTATAGGCACTGTACTACACGCTTCCGTTAAAAAGAAGATGGTAGCCAGAATAATTAATTTTCTCATTTTAACGCCTTCCTAATAATTAAACATCCAATCATAATCGTTTACCTTAGTTAGTTACACAATTATACAACGACTTGATTTAATTTTTATTTATTTTTAAAATTACATATTCTATTTTATTAACAACAATTTTTTTAATGGATTTATTATCTCCACAAAAAGAGCTAAAGCCCAGAGTGATAATGCCAAGGTTCATAGTTGTTTTTTCAAAGTTTTTATATTTTATATCTACTTCTTTGGTCATTAGATTTGCTGCCAGATTATTTATTACCCCTTTTCACTTTCCGGTGTCTATAAGAGAATCAACTATGGCTAAGGGTGCACAAAAGAAAAGTGTATTTATTGGTAAAATTAATAAAGAAATTCACGTACTATCTTACGGATACTCTAAAAGAAAAGTATTATTTGTACATGGTTGGTCAGGAAGGCCTACACAGTTTTTTGCTTTTGCAGATACATTATTGGAACATGGATTTATGGTTACTTCTTTTGATGGTCCGGCACATGGAAAATCATCCGGCAAAACCACACACTTAATTGAGTTTTTAATTACCATAGAAAAAATCAATGAGCTATTCGGCCCCTTTGAAGCTGCCATAGGGCATTCTTTTGGAGGCATCTGCCTGTATAATGCAGTTTCTGATTTTTTGAAAATAAAAACATTAGTAACTATTGGAACCGGAGATAAAATTTCTGATATTTTAAAACAGTTTTTAAGAAATCTGGGATTAAAAGAGACCATGCATCTTTCATTACAGCAGTTTTTAGAAAAAAATGGAAAATAAAAGTTGACGACCTTGCCTGTAGCCATGTTTCAAAAAAAATCACCATTCCTACACTTGTTATTCATGATTCGGAAGATGGAGATGTTCCTGTAAGTTATGCAAATAATATTCGTCAAAACTTAAAGAACGGGAGCATTTTAATTACGAAAGGATTAGGACATACTAAAATTTTGAGAGATGCAACTATTGTAACCCGAGTTGTAAATTATATCATTAAAAACCCATGAAACCTTGATTACGGCGCAAAATAATTTTAGAGGAATCCGTCACAAAAGGGGATGAATAAGTAGATATAAAAAAAATCCGTCTATTTGTTTTTTAACAATTAACAATTAAAAACAGACGGATGATGAAAAAAGACACCGTTGCCTTTGAGCAATTAGTATCTCGTGGATGTGGGCTGGACGTCCACAAAGAGATTGTAGTAGTAACCATCCAAGGTAAAGGTATAAAAACCATGACAAAGAGTTTTCATACCTATACAAGTTCTTTGATAAAATTGAGAGATTGGTTAAAAAAACATAAGATTACCCATATAGCTATGGAGAGTACAGGGGTTTATTGGAAACCGATTTATAATGAACTCATCTTGACTTTTTCTATTCCCTAAAAAATGACTGAAATTCACCTATATTTTGTTACTTTTCTTACCTGTAGCGCTGCTATAGCTTTCAAAAAGTGCCTCATCTGGTTAAATTTCAGTTCATTTTCGGTTAAAAACAAAAAGTCAAGATGAGTTCAATGTATTAGGGGATGATTTTGAGATTTTGTTAGTGAATGCCAGGCATGTAAAAAATGTACCAGGCCATAAAACAGACAAAAAAGACAGCAAGTGGCTTTGCAAACTATTGTTAAGTGGTTTGCTAAAGGGGAGTTACATTCCCGAGCGTAAGATTCGAGAGTTACGAGACTTAACGCGCTATCGTAAAAAGTTGGTTCAAATGATAAGTTCAGAGAAGAACCGTTTTCAAAAAATATTGGAAGATGCCAATATTAAACTATCGGTTGTATTGACAGACACGTTTTGTAAAACAGGATTGAAAATGCTTAATGTTATTAAAATGATCAAACTTATAATCCCAAGCAACTGTTAAGTATGGTACATGGATGCGTAAAAGCAAATCGAAAAGCCATAGAAGAATCTTTAACAGGATATGTTACTGCTCATCATCGCTTAATGCTAAAAAAGATATGGAAAAATATGCACCGATTAGAAACCACACTATCAGAAGTAGATCGTTCTATAGAAAAAGCCATAGAACCTTTACAGATTGAGCTAGATTTATTAGAACAAATCCCAGGTGTAGGTAAAAAAAGGTACTATCGGTATCATCTCAGAAATAGGTGCAGAGTTGAGAAAACCACGCACATGAAACTGACCTCAAACTGTTAAGCACAAAAGAGTATTGCCATAGAGCATGTGTATGAAAATTTTACCTAAATGGTCTTCTTAACAGTTTAACCTAAAACATTGATAATAAAAACTTTAAACATAAATTATTCGTATGAAAATAATCATTTTATTCTTTATTACTGTTTTATATAGCTGTAATGGACTGGCACAAAAAAAAGAAGTTTCATCAAAAGGCAAGAAAGTATATAAAGTTGCCAAAACGGATGCAGAATGGAGGAAATCGCTTACCAGAATGGAGTACTATGTATTGCGTGAAGCCGGTACGGAAAGATCTTTTACAAGTCCTTTAAACAAGAACTATGCTAAAGGTACGTACATTTGTGCAGCTTGTGAAGCTCCTCTTTATAAATCCGAACATAAATTTAATTCGGGAACCGGTTGGCCTTCTTTTGACAGGGCTATTGAAAATTCGGTTGAGTTAGACGTAGATTATAAAATAGGATATGCAAGGACAGAATTAAAATGTAATGCTTGTGGTGGCCATCTAGGACATTCTTTTGATGACGGGCCAAGAGAAACTACGGGTAAAAGGCATTGTATAAATGGTATAGCTTTAAAATTTGTTCCTAAAAAAGAGCAGAAAGAATAATATAGTTAAAAAGTTCAAAAACTTCAGGTTTCAAATCAAATTACATAAATTACAAATTTTAAATTCACAATTACGAATTTTTACCTCCTCAATATCAACTGGTTAAATATAATTTTTGTGAAATTAATTTTTAGACTCAATATAAAAGTTGTTCTATAATTAAACTTTGTTAAGTGGGCTTGCTTTAAGAAGAACCTGTCAAAAAAACTAACTCTATAAAACATTTTTACGGCTTTCAAAATACCATTGAGTTAAATATTTTTGTATATTTGTTAATGGATTCAAACCTAAAATATCTCTGACATATGGAAGAAACAGGGAGGTATTTTAATTTTTTTATAGCCCCGCTATATACCATATTTAAAAATTTGTAACAATTAAATACTTTAGATATGAAAAATAGTAACTTTCACTTGCGATCGCTAATCATTCTTATATTCGTTTTTATTGTATTTGGAAGCACTAAGGCCCAAACTACACCGGAATCTTGTAGTTGTAGACTCGATACACTTGGTTTGAGGTCTTATTTAAATACCCTTACCCTATCGGAAAATACTCCCTTAAGATTTGAAGTGCAAAGCCCTACTTCTACCTTTGCTGTACTTCACGGCACTATAGGAAGTACAACACCGACTGTTACGCAAACTTTTATTGACACTTATCCGAATGTAACTACATTGGTTATGATGCAAATCCCGGGAAGTAATGACGACACTGCAAATTTAGATGCTGCACTAAGATTAAGAAATAGAGGGTATACTACTTATTTGCCTGCAGTGAATGCTTATCCGCAAGATGCATTTATAGCGTCCGGAGGAACAGACATGATTTTGTCAGGTACCAGACGTGTAATAGACGTTGGTGCCGAAGTGGGTGTACATTCCTGGAGTAATGGGACAAACTCGGCTACGGATTTTCCGGTAGGACATGCAAATCACCAACCCTATATTAATTACTATATTGCAATGGGGTTTAGTACTGCCGACGCAGAAGCTTTTTACTATTTTACCATAAACGCAGCCCCTGCAAATAGTATTCACAATATGACAGAAACAGAAATTGAGCAATATAAGCTCCGTACATGTACATATAGTGCAAGCCCTACGTATATGGCAACTTTAGCAACAAATGTTTTGACTGCAAATTTAGCCGGTGCAACCTATCAATGGTTGGATTGTGATAATGGAAATGCACCTATCAGCGGGGCTACAAATCAAAGTTTTACTCCTACCTCTAACGGGAATTATGCCGTACAGGTAACAGAAGCTGATTGCATTGGTACTTCTACTTGTTATTCGGTAACGACATTGGGTGTCTCTGATATTGAATTTGACAATTCAATTAGCTTATACCCTAACCCGGGAGCTACTAAGTTTTTTGTTGATTTAAAAGCCATAAATGAAAATACCACTGTCCGGATAAGGAGTATTACCGGAAAGACCATTGAAAAAAGAACCTCTATGGGAAATGAGCAAATAACCTTTGACAACCATAATTATTCAAAAGGCATTTATTTGGTTACAGTTACTACAAACAGTAGACAAAAAACAATGAAACTGATTATCAAATAATAAATTTGAATAGTATTCTCAATGTTTAATTGAAATGGTAGAATTAATAATACTGCGACAATGGTAATGCCTTTGTAAAAACTCAAAAAAGATATATCTTTCTGATTTAAAAAAAACCTATCTAAAAGTTTTTATTTTTCAGTGACTCCGCAAAAGATTGTTCCCGAAAGAATTAAAAAAAGTGAGACCGTTCTACTCAATATGAAACAGATCGCTTCGGGAAAAATATAGTATCTTGCAAAAGGTTATAATATCACCAAAAAAATGAAGAAAACGTGGTTGAGGATCTTTTATACGACTACAATGTCGGTGTAAAACTCTTTCTGAAACGGGTGGATGGTAAGTGATAACTGTTGTGCAAACCCACAGGAACATATATTTTTCTGAAATTGAACATAATAGTATAGCTGAACCAATATAAAATGTCCTCATTTAAAGATCTATTGATCCTAGTGTCAAGAACTATAGCTGTCTTGATTCTTAATTCCAGTAGCGAAGCTGTCTTGATTTAAAATGTATCTACAGCTCTTATTTATGTCAAGTTATTTTGATTTGGCTATATTTGTGTAAAAAGGGAATCCCAATTAGACAGCAATAAGCCATAGAAGCAGCATGGCAGAATATATAGATACTTTTATAAATACTTTCAACAGCAATGTAAATTGGACATGGAAAGCTATCTTGTTTGAAGTTCCCTGGTATACCAACTATTTTTGGGGATTAATAATTATTTCTTTGGCAGTTTGGGGATTGGAAATTGTCTTCCCATGGCGAAAAAACCAAGCTCTTTTCAGAAAAGATTTCTGGCTGGACGGGTTCTATATGTTTTTTAATTTTTTCATCTTCTTTATTGCAATATCCGGTTTTTACAGTGTACTCAACCTAATTTTTAACAATTTGGGAATGACTCCCAAAAGCGTAGCACTTATTAATCTTTCTGCTTTTCCCACATGGCTACAATTTGTTTTATTTTTTATTGTTTTGGATTTTGTACAATGGTTCACACATTTGCTTTTACACAAATACGCTTTCTTATGGAAATTTCACAAAGTACATCACAGTGTAAAAGAAATGGGATTTGCCGCTCATTTACGCTATCACTGGATGGAGAATATTCTCTATAAACCACTAAAAACTTTTGCTGTGATGATTTTAGGCGGTTTTGAACCTGAACAGGCGTATATCATTCATTTTTTAGCAATTGCCATTGGGCATTTTAACCATACAAATATTAAAATCACCTGGGGCGTTTTTAAATATATTTTTAATAACCCTGTAATGCATCTATACCATCACGCATATTCGCTGCCGGAAGGAAAATACGGTGTCAATTTCGGAATTAGTCTAAGTTTATGGGACTATTTATTTAAAACCAATTATCTCCCCGAAGATAGCGGAGCTCTAAAATTAGGGTTTCCCGAAGATGATCAATTTCCTAAAACCTTTTTAAAACAGCTCGTTTACGGGTTCAAAAAAAAGCATCATTAATATTTTTCAAGTTTCAAGTTTGAAAGCTTCAAGTTCACTCTTTCAACAACTTTCAAACTTTTAATCATATCATTTCCTTTCCAGCAAAACAATGGTATGTGCTGATATTATGGAAACCTTTCCTCCTGCTACTTTCACTTCTTGGCCGGAATAAACATCTTTCAATTCCTCTCCATCGGCAAAAACAGTAGCTACGGGAATCATTTTTTCTCCTATAGGTAAATGCAATCCGACAATCACCTCATCCGTATAATTTCCTTTGGTATAATTTCTTGAAAAAACAAAGGGTACATTTGAAATTTCTTTATGAACTCCCGCTCCAATAGCCGGATGATTGCTCCTGAATTTCCCAAGCTTTTGATAATGAACTAATGTATTTTTTGCTTGTTCGTTGCTAGCAATTTCTTCCCAATTCATAAAAGAACGTAAGGTTGCATCGCCCTGTGTACCTTCAACAACCAGAGAACGAGCGATCTCATCGCCATAATACATTTGTGAGGCTCCGGGTGATAGTAACAAGAAAATCCCCGCATTGAACGTATTTTGCCTGTCCGGGTCAAAAGGCTGTCCATCGTCATGGGAGCTCAGATAATTTAACACCCCATACCCCTGTAAATCCGAGTGTAGCATAGTTGAATATCTGTTAAACGTCTCTTGAATCGGTTTTTGTTTTGCATTCCATTTGAGCTCAAAATTGATTAGATTCTGAAATGCCTTGTCAAAATAATTTACTTTTTTATCACCAAAATCATAGGCTGTCCCTACGGAAATATTGTAGCCATACACTTCACCAACCAGGTAAAAATCGTTATCATCCAATACTTTTTCCGGGTGGTTCTTTTTGTATTGTTCAAACGCATCATCACATGCTTTTTTAAATTCTTGCCACACGTATTCCTCCGTATGCTTTACAGTATCTACCCGATAACCGTCTATTCCAAATTCCGTGATATAATCCGTGAGCCATTTCATAATGTAAAAACGCGGTGCTCTTGGATAACCGGTTCTGGCAAAAAATTCATCCAATTCTTTTACCTCTTGCTCATAACGCCCTTCGGCCTTCCATTTGGCAATCAATTGCGGAGGTAATGCTACTGCGTCATTGCTTTCCGTTTTAATGTCCGGCAGGTTCTTTACCAATGTACAGGTTACCGTATTTTGATAACTATCATATGTACATGGCGGTTCGGTACGCACCCAGTCCGACGGCCAAACAGGGTCTTTTTCCGTTACCGGGCCCGTATGATTGATAACAGCGTCCAGTAAAATTCTAATTCCGTTCTTGTGCGCCGTTTCTATCAGTTCTTTTAAATCTTCTTTGGTACCGTAATTAGGATCAATAGCTGTCCAGTCTTTTGTCCAATAGCCATGAAAACCATAAGTAAAGCCGGTTCCTTCATCGGTTCCGCCATGAATTTGCTCTACAATCGGAGTCATCCAAATGGCATTGACTCCTAAATCCGTAAAATAGCCTTCGTTGATTTTTTGCGTAATTCCTTTGATGTCTCCTCCTTTAAATCCGCGTAATTTTGCCGTTTCAGCAGTACGATCAAAATTCACATCATTAGACGGATTGCCATTATGAAATCTATCTGTCAGCAAAAAATACAGATTTGCATTTTCCCAGCCAAAAGGCGTTTTTGGTTTTTCAATTCCTTCTTTTTTACAACTGATAAGCAGTAATAAACAACATATAATGCTAATTTTTTTCATGTTCTAGTTGATTAAAATTTTATATTCCCAGGGTTCCAAAGAAATCTCATTTTCATTGAGTTCCATGGAAGAATCATTTAAATAGTCCGCATAGGTTCCCTTTTCCGAAACCTGTATTTTTGAGGGGCTTTCGGATACTGATATCTCAATAACTTTTTGAACTTCAGGCGATCTTTTTTCGTTTTGACATGAGGTCAGAAACAAAAACCCGAATAGGTTAAGAACACAAATGATTTTTTTCACGGTTTGGTTTTTTAAACGGTTATCAAATTATTTGGACTAAGAATCACCGGTTCTCCATTAACCAGAATGGTCAATTCTCTTCCATTATTTAATTCAAAATTCGTTTTGTTGTGATTTACGTTTACTTTTACTACCTGATTTCTAAAATTGACCTTAAATGAATAGGCATTCCATTGTTTCGGAATTCCGGGTGTAAATGAAAGTTTGTTTTCTTTGATTCTCATTCCGCCGAATCCCTCTACAATGCTCATCCACGTACCTGCCATAGAGGTTATGTGTAATCCTTCATGCACCTCATGGTTGTAATCATCCAAATCCAAACGCGATGTTCTCAGGTAAAATGTATATGCCTGTTCCATTTTTCCTAATCTGGCCGCTTGTATGCTGTGTACACAGGGAGACAATGAAGATTCATGAACGGTAAAAGATTCGTAGAAGTTGAAATGCCGTTCCAGTTCTTCCCGGGTAAAATGATCTTCAAAGAAGTAGAATCCTTGCAAGGTATCTGCTTGTTTGATATAGGGCGAACGCAAAATTCTATCCCAGGACCAATGCTGATTGACAGGTCTTTGACCGGTATCCAAATCGGCAACCGTCACCAAATCTTTGTCTAAAAAACCATCTTGCTGCAAATAAACCTGATGTTCTTCCGAATATGGGAAATACATATTGTCTGCTACTTCTTTCCATTTTTCTATTTCAGTGTCTTGCAGAGATACTTTTGACATAATTCTGAGGTAATCATCATGATATGCTGTTTTTACCTTTTGAATATTTTCTACTGCATAGTTGATACACCACTTCGCAATGTAATTTGTATACCAGTTGTTATTGACATTATTTTCATATTCGTTAGGCCCGGTAACTCCAAGGATCACATATTTCTTCTTTTGTAATGAATAGGTAATTCTTTGATGCCAGAAGCGGGCAATTCCGATAAGCACTTCCAGTCCTTTTTCCGGAATATAACTGTAATCATTCGTATATCTGTGGTAATTATAAATGGCAAAGGCAATGGCCCCGTTTCTGTGAATTTCTTCGAAAGTAATTTCCCATTCATTATGACATTCTTCTCCATTCATAGTCACCATCGGATACAGAGCCGCTCCGTTTTTAAAACCAAGTTTCCGGGCATTCTCAATAGCTTTGTCCAAATGATTATATCGATACTCCAGAAGTGTTCTTGCTACCTTCTGATATTTGGTGGCCATATAAAAAGGAATGCAGTAGGCTTCGGTATCCCAATAGGTGCTTCCTCCGTATTTTTCTCCGGTAAATCCTTTGGGTCCGATGTTCAGTTTGGCATCGGTTCCCAAATAGGTCTGGTTGAGATGGAAGATATTAAAGCGTATTCCTTGCTGTGCTTTGGTATCGCCGTCAATGGTGATATCTGCCATGTCCCAGATTTCAGACCACGATTCTTTTTGATATTCCAATAGTGCATCAAAACCCAGATCTATTGCTTTTTTTAATACGCTTTTGGCCGCTTCTACCAGTTTAAGTTTGTCGTGATTCCTGTCTACAACATACCCTCCGAATTTATGAATGTTATATGTCTGCCCTTGCTTGATTTTTTGTGTGTATGAACAAGATGCAGAGGTAGGTGTTTTTATATGTTCGCAATTCGAATCTGTTGGAATATCATCAACAAAAATCCTCGATTCCATGAATGTACAGATATGAAAATCTGTTTTCATGGTCTTCGCCTGTAAGAATGATTGATGTTGTTCCCGGTTTACCTGTAAAATATCCCAAAATTGATCGTCCCAATTCGTATCTTCGTTTGTAATTCCACCGTCTATATATGGGAAAAAAGTAATCTCGGCTTCCGAGTTTAACGGAGTAACCGAATACTTAATGACTCCTACCTCATCAAAACGAATACTTAAAAAACGAATGCTGCAAACTCTTATTTCCGTACCATTTTGAAGTGTGGCATCAAAACTTCTTGAAAGCCTGCCTTCTTTCATATTTAGTTCTCTGCGGAAATTAGTAACCTGCTTACAGGTATACAGGTCTAGTCTTTCATTATTTACCTGAACGTCAATTCCGATCCAATTGGGTGCATTTAGCACTTTTGCAAAATATTCCGGGTAACCGTTTTTCCACCAGCCTACCCTGGTTTTATCAGGATAGTACACCCCTGCAATATAGCTTCCCCGAAACGTCGGGCCTGAGTAGTGTTCTTCAAAGTTCGCCCGTTGTCCCATAGCTCCGTTACCGATACTAAAAATACTCTCGGAAACTTTTACGGTGTTTGGATTGAATCCTTCTTCCGCTATAGACCATTCGTCGGGGATTATGTAGTCTAAATTCATACTGTTTCTTTTACTTAAGTTGAGTAGTTACTTTTACTTCTTTTAAAATCAATTCGTCAATAATACCAGGTGTGATTTCCGTAAAGTTTTTAAAGACAAAATCTGCTTCATGCAGTATTTTTTTTTCTCCGATTCCGACAGCGATCATATTAGCAATATTGGCTGCCTGAATTCCTGCGATTGAATCTTCAAAAACAACACATTCTTCGGGTTTCGCTTTCAACAAATCGGCTGCTTTTAAAAACACTTCCGGATCAGGCTTTGCTTTGCTTACATCAGTACCGTCTACTACGGCGTCAAAAGAATTGTAGCGCTGTACTTTTTGTAAGATCATACGGGCATTCTTACTTGCCGAACCTAAAGCGATAGGCTGATGACAGGTAATCAGATAGTCTAAAATTTCAGGAACCCCGGGTAAAATTTCAGAGGCATCCATTTCATTGATATACCTCAAATAATCACCATTTTTCCTTGCTATGAGCTCCATAAACCGGTCTTTGGTCAATTCAATATCAGCCCAGTCCAAAATTTTTTCCAGAGATTGTACTCTGCTTACTCCTTTTAATTGCTCATTTTGCTCCTCTGTAAAATCCACACCAATACTATTCGCCAATTTTTTCCAGGCTGTGAAATGATATTTGGCTGTATCTACAATGACACCGTCCAGATCAAATATAAATGCTTTTTTATTCATTTGCTTTCGCTTCGTCATTCACTTTCAATGTCAACAAACCGGATAGTATCATGGATATTCCACCTACTACTAATGCATAAATTGGCTCACTGTCAAAAAATGTTACTAACGTAAATCCCAGTACGGATGCTGCCACAATTTGCGGAATGACAATGAAAAAATTGAAAACTCCCATATAGTATCCCATTTTATTTGAAGGCAACGATCCTGTCAACATAGCATAAGGTACAGACAATATACTTGCCCAGGCAATACCAACTCCAATCATGGATACCAGTAAGAAATCGGGGTTTGATATAAAATAGTAGGAAATCAGTCCTACTCCTCCTAATACCAAACAAATCAAATGAGCTATTTTTCTATTCGTCATTTTTGCTAAAACCGGAATCAAAAAGGCAACCCTAGCAGCTACTAAAAATTTGATTCCCATCAGAAATGCCACCCAGTCTGCTCCTTCATTATACAGTTCGGAAGTGGTATCGGATGTTCCATAAATATGACTTGTAACACCGGAAGTGGCATAAATCCACATAGAAAACATAGCAAACCAAGAAAAGAATTGCACATAAGCCAATTGCTTCATGGTTTTAGGCATTCCGAGCAGATCCGTCATAATAGTTATAAATCCGCTTTCTTTACTCGATTTTCTAAATTGACCGGCTAAAATAAACAATATCCCTACCAAACTAATTCCAACAGAAAGGATAAACAAATCCTTTTTGAGGTTGAAATATACCAGGGCCATAGTTGCTATTAAGCCAAATAATAACATAGCAAATCCAATATTAATTTGCCTTCTTGTAGTTACCTCTATTTGCAATTCCTGCTCTGATTCTTGTTCTGCTTCTTTTTCGAAAGCTTTAAACTCTTCGGGAGTATATCTTTGGATTTGATAACAGTCCATAAAATGGCTATTAAAAAGGCAACTGCACCTATATAAAAAGAATATTTTACCGTATCGGGAATCACTCCTTCGGAGGCTTCACTTGAGATGTCTGGTAAATTGGAAAACACCCAGGGCATTGCAGATCCTACAAATCTTCCGATACCTATAAAGAAACTCTGGGTAGCAAAGCCCAATGTTCTCTGATGATCAGGTAAATTATCTCCAACAAAAGCCCGAAAAGGTTCCATGGATATATTGATGGAAGCGTCCATGATCCACAAAATCCCAATAGCCATCCACAAAACCGGTGAATTAGGCATCAGACATAACGCAATAGAAGCCAATATGGCTCCTATCAAAAAATAAGGGCGTCTTCTCCCTAACTTGGGATGCCATGTCTTATCACTAAAATACCCAACAATAGGTTGTATGATTAATCCGGTAACCGGAGCAGCCAACCAGTAAACCGCTAACTCATCAATCCCTGCACCGAGCGTTTCAAATATTCTTGAAGTATTGGCATTTTGAAGAGCAAAACCAAACTGGATTCCCAAGAAACCAAAACTCATATTCCAAATTTCCCAGAAACGTAACGTACGCTTTTTCATTATCGTAATTTGTTGATTAATAATACGATAAGCGCTATGACTTATCAACTAATAATGCGTGGAATGAAATCTATTGATAAATCAGTTATGGGATAAAGATATCATTTTTTATGAAAGATTATAAAAAAATATAAAAAATTATTGGTTGAAGGTTAAAAGATTTAATGATTTCTTTTGAATATAGCTAAAGTAAATAAAATTAAAGACCTATTGATAATGGAACCAAGAACCATGACGGTCTTGATTCTTAATTCCAGTAGCGTAACGGTCTTAAAAAAAATGATTAAAAATTAGTACAAACAAGTTGAAAAGTTAGAAAGTTGAAAATTTCAAAGTTGTTGTTCTTATTCTAATTGACGTATCATTTTTTCAGTAACTGAGGATACTTCTTTTTAAATCTATTTAGCCTGGGAATAGAAACTGCTCTTACATAGGATTGGTTGGGGTTTCTTTTCTCATAATCTTGATGATATTCCTCGGCTTTATAGAATTGTGTATGCTTTTTAACTTCAGTAGTAATGTCACCACCATATACTTCTTTATTCAATTTCTCAATAATAGCTTCTATGGCTTTTTTTTCTGCATCATTACTATAGAAGGCAATGGATCTATACTGTGTTCCGTAATCCGGATGCTGCCCGTTTTTTGTCGTTGGATCATGAGAACCAAAAAACACAGTTAATAAGGTTTCAAAACTTACTTTTTTAGGATTGTAGTATACTGCTATGGTTTCGGCATGCCCCGTTCTTCCCGTTCCTATGGCCCGATAAGATGGGTTTTTTGTATGTCCGCCTGCATATCCTGATACTGCTTCGGTTACACCTGCTACACTTTCAAAAATAGCTTCTACACACCAAAAGCAACCACTGGCAAAATAGGCTACTTTTAGATCTTTACTATCTTGTATAACAATATTATGTTTTTGCTTATTTATGCTATTTTCTTCTTTTTTTGTAAATCCAAAACAAGAAACTAATAAGATAAGAGAAAATAAACTACCTGTTTTTTTTAATGTATTCATGTTGTATATGTTTTCACCTTTGGTCGAAAATACTATTCATTTTATACAATTGTTTACAACTTTAAAGGTTTCTTAAGAATCGCCATTGTAAAAATTAAAATAGATACTTACTTTTGTGATATCAAAGCTGTATCGTATTCATGGAGCATTTTGTTGTTTCGGCACGTAAATACAGGCCACAAAATTTTGAAGAGGTTGTTGGACAACAATCCATCACCAATACATTAGAAAATGCTATTAAAAATAGCCATTTGGCACAAGCTTTATTATTTACGGGGCCTCGCGGGGTCGGAAAAACATCTTGTGCCAGAATTCTTGCTAAAAGGATCAATCAGAAAGACAGTGCTTCGGAAGAAGATTTTGCGTTTAATGTTTTTGAATTAGATGCAGCTTCAAACAATTCGGTAGATGATATCAGAAGTCTTACGGAACAAGTTCGGATTCCTCCCCAAACAGGAAATTATAAAGTTTATATTATTGATGAAGTTCATATGCTTTCCCAAGCCGCTTTTAATGCTTTTCTGAAAACATTAGAAGAACCTCCGGCTCATGCCATTTTTATTTTGGCAACTACGGAAAAGCATAAAATCATCCCGACCATCTTATCTCGTTGCCAGATTTTTGATTTTAAAAGGATTGCTGTTGCAGACATAAAGCATTATTTAAAAAAAATATGTAAAGAAGAAAACATCACAGCAGAAGATGATGCCCTGCACATCATTGCTCAAAAAGCCGACGGGGCTATGCGGGATGCACTCTCTACCTTTGACCGTATCATTAGTTTTTCAGGGAATCGCCTCACCCGGGAAGCCGTAACTCAGAACTTACATGTGTTGGATTATGATACTCTTTTTGAGATGACCAATTTGTTGCTGGATAATAATATTCCTCAGGTACTTACTTATTTTAACGACATCCTTTCAAAAGGTTTTGAGGGACACCATTTCATGAATAGTCTGGCATCTCATTTTAGGGATCTTCTGGTTACAAAAGATAAAATTACCATTGAACTGTTAGAAGTGAGTGATGATGCCAGGAAAAAATACCTGGAGCAATCCTCAAAAGCAAGTCTTTCTTTTTTGATGCAGGCTATTGACAAGGCCAATACATGCGATCTGAATTACAGAGCAAGTAAAAATCAACGATTATTAGTTGAACTTAGCTTAATGCAAATTGCCTCCATCACTTTTGACGGAGAAAAAAAAAAGTCGACTGACTATATAATTCCTTCTACATTTTTTACATCGCTTTCGTCGCCTAAAAAATCCGGGCACAAAACCCGGGAAGTTGTTACGGAAAAAATACAGGTTCGGAAAGAAGAAAAAGCAATTCTTAAGGAAAAACCCAAGCCTGTTTTAAAAAATGTACAACGCCGCCCTTCTGCTTTTTCTCTAAAAAGTGTACACGAAAAGAACGTTCTTAAAAAGAAGGCTGCTCAAGAAAAGGAAGGACATCATTCAAAGGAGCCATTTACCCAAGAAAAATTGCAAGCATTCTGGAAAAAATACCATCGAAAATTGCAAGATAAAGGAGAAAAAAATACTGCCTCCATTCTCGCAATTGATACTCCTGTCCTAAAAGAAGGCTTTAAAATTCAGTTTACTTTACCCAGCAAATTAATGGAAGAGCAATTAAAAGAAGCTTGTCCAAAACTTTTAAAATATTTACGTAAATCTTTAAACAACAACGAAATTCACCTGGAAATGCTTGTAAAAGAATCCTTAAAAAAGAAATTTGCGTATACCCCTCAGGAAAAATACAACAAACTCAAAGAGAAAAATCCGATGATTGAGAAATTAAAAGAGACTTTTCAACTGGATTTGTAATGCTGCTTTTTTATTTTTAATGAATTGAAAGACTCAAAAATCGAAAAATTAAAGAATTTTCAAAATGTTCTAATAATTCTTTTTAGACACCTAAACAGACATTTAAAGGTAATTTCTACTTTCCTTAAAAAGCAATGCTGTTTCCTTCGGTGTTCAAAAACCATCAACCAAAAACTAGCTTTCAACTCTGAAACCGTACTACTTCCTCGCAGGTTATATCTGATCTCCTATATAAACCAATGTGGCTTTCTCCACAGATAGTTCTTTCAATTCAAACTCGGCCAACAGGTAAATATTTTTATCCTGAGTGATCACAAAAAGCGGTACGGATTCTAATTTTGCATGCAATTTTTCCAGATGACTGCGATATTCTTCTTCGGAATGAATGGGAATCTCGTAAATATCAGGAAAATCCCTGACGGCTTCGCTTAAATTGATATAATCGTCTCGCGGGGAGAAAAAGATATGTTTCTTTGCAAAATCTTTATTTTTTACTTCCTCTGCCGTTACCAAACGAAAAGATCCGTGCTCGCCAAATGCTTTGGAAAGGTGTTTAATTGCATATTCATTTACGGCATCACTCCCTGTTATGGCAATTAAATAGCCGATATCATTCAGTTCGATATTATTGGTTAGATCATCATCATAAATATTAAATTCATAAGCTTCTAAACCCTCACTATTTGCCTGCTCTACAAACTCCTTATTAGCATCTATCAACACCACTCTTTTTTCAAACTTTTGTAAGTAATCGGCAATGAGCCTTGAAGGTTTTGAAGCTCCAACCATTAATATTCCATTGGAATTTTTGAGAAATACGCCTACTATTTTTGCAAATAACCGGGCAGTAGTTGCATTTAAAAGTACAGTTCCTAAAACAATCATAAACACCAAAGGAGTAATGTATTCTGCTCCTGCAACACCTTGCTTTAAAAGTTTACTCCCAAAAAGTGATGCAATACCTGCAGCTACTATCCCTCTTGGCCCTACCCAACTCACAAAAAGTTTTTCGTTGAGCTTCAAATTTGATTTATAGGTACTCAAAAACACGGCTAACGGTCGTACTAAAAAAACCACCAAAACAAATAACAATCCCGTTTTCCACGTATACAGCAACAACAAATCTGCCATATTGATATTTGCCGCCAATAAAATAAACAGGATAGAAATCAGTAAAACGCTCAATGATTCTTTAAAATACAACAATTCTTTTAAGTTCTTAAGTTTTCCGTTTCCTAAAACCATTCCCATGACCACTACTGCCAGTAAACCTGATTCATGGGCAAAAATTTCAGATTCTACAAAAACCAACAGCACTGCCGAAAGAGAAACCACATTTAAAAGGTAATGTGGTATCCATTTTTTGTTGATGACAAATGCCAATGCGTGCGCAAATGTAAATCCAAAAGAAGTTCCGAATAATACTATTTTTCCAAACTCTGTCAGTGCCGTTATAGTAAAACCGCTCCTACCGCCTGCACTAATAAACTCAAAAACAAGTACGGCAACCAAAGCACCAATAGGATCTATCAGAATTCCTTCCCATTTTAAGACAGTTGAAACATCTTTTTTTAAAGGAATATTTCTCAAAATGGGAGTGATCACAGTAGGACCGGTAACGATAATCAATCCGGAAAACAAAAATGACAGCTCCCATGCCAAGTCAAAAATATAATGTGCTAAGATCGCTGCTCCGAAAAAAGTAACAGCAGAGCCCAAAGTGATCAATTTTGTAATCACCGGGCCTACATTTATAATCTCACTTCTTTTTAATGTCAGTCCTCCTTCAAAAAGAATGATACTAATAGCCAGTGAAACAAAATAATACAAGCCTTCACCTGGAAATAATCCTTTTTCTCCATTCCAGACAGGCTCAATGTATTTAGATCCGTCATCGGTTAAAAACTCCGCAGCAATCGGTCCTACAAGCAAACCAATTAAGATTAAAGGTAAGATTGCCGGTATTTTAAACCGCCATGCTACCCACTGGGCTAATATCCCTAAAATCACAATTCCGGAAAGTGCTAACATATCCTAAGCTTAAAGAATCCAAAATACAAAAAATCAAATTTACAAGTGGGACAAAAAACTAATTTTATTATTTTTTTAGCTTTACATGAAAGTTATTATCTTGTACACTCAAGTATAATCAATTAACCAATTGCAAAACATACATAAAATACTTATCGGAGTTGCTTTTTCTCCCAACCTGCAACCTAATATTTATGAAGCCGTCCGGTTAGCCAATATGTTTGACTGTGAACTGGTTGGGGTTCATGTTGGTGAAAAGTCCGACTACAAAGAGAAACGCTTACAAGAAGTTATTGACAGAGCTCCGCCCTTGAAAAAAACCATGAAAACGTTTTGGCAAAAAGGAAAACCTGTTAAAGTCATCCTGGAAACCTGCCGTAAAGAGTCCATAGATCTTTTAATATTAGGAGCATTACAGCAATAAAACCTGTACAAGTACTACGTAGGATCGGTAGCCAGAGAGTTGACAAGAAAAGCACCCTGTTCCGTACTACTGCTCATCAAGCCCTCCGTGGAGAGAGTAAAATGCAAACATATAGTGGTAAACGGACTAAAAGATACAAAAACCAAAGAAACCATTGAAGCCGCTTTTGCGGTTTCTACATACCTGGGATGTAAAAGAGTAACGATTGTAGAAGAGATCAGTCAAAAAGAAATTGAAGTAACAGTTTCTGATGATACCTCTTTGAGAAAAGCAACTATTCAAAGAGAAAAGCTAAAACGAAGAGAAGATTCCAGGGTTCAAAAAATTCTTGAGAACATCCGTACGGATGGCATTACCGTAAAAATGCAAAGTATTTTTGGCAGACGCGGTTATTCAATTGGGCATTATGCCAAAGTAAAAAGGGCTGATCTTTTAATCATGAATGCTCCTGACAAAACAAGATTAACAGACCGGATATTTCCGCATGATCTGGAATATATTTTATCGGGACTACCCACGGATGTCCTAATTGTAAAATAAATGAGTACAAAGAGTTCAATAAAAGCATTTACGCAGGAGCTTCCTAAAAATATTTTTTCGGGGTTTGTGGTCTCTTTAGTAGCGCTCCCTCTCGGTTTGGGATTGGCGTTGGCTTCGGGTGCTCCGCCCATTTCCGGTATCATAGCTGCCATTGTCGGAGGTGTGGTCTGTGCTGTTTTAGGAGGGTCAAATGTAACTATTACAGGACCTGGCAACGGCCTGGTGGTAGTGGTACTAAGTGCTATTACTGTCCTGGGAGGAGGTGACATGTATCAAGGATATCTGTTTACTCTTGCGGCCATTATCATTTCCGGAATCCTCATGTTTGTACTTGGCGTATTCCGGCTTGGAACGCTCAGTAATTTTTTCCCTTCTTCTGCTATCCAGGGAATGCTGGCAGCTATTGGAATCGGGATCTTTGCAAAACAAATTCACGTAATGTTAGGGGATATTCAAACAAAAGGTTCTATTGTTGCGCTTTTGTATCGCATTCCCGAAAATGTATTGAACTATATACAAACCTATAATGAAAGTGTTTTTTATGCAGGTTCCGTAGGAATCATCAGTTTGCTGATTATGATTTTCTACAGTAAGATCCGAAACAAATATTTCCAGTTGATTCCCGCTCCAATGTGGATTGTTTTCTTTAGTATTGGTCTCTATTATTATTTTGACATCGTTTCTTCCAGACCTTACCCTATTGAAGAAACTCTTTTGATTCGTTTGCCGGATACCCTTTTCTGAACATTTCCGCAACCCGATTTCAACAAACTTTTTGATTATAATTTTTTGAGTGCAGTAATTGCTATTACGCTGATTGCCAGTATCGAATCTTTATTAAGTATCAAAGCGGTAGATAAATTAGATCCTGAAAAAAGACGCTCAAATATCAATAAAGACATCAGGGCGTTGGGTATTGCAACAGTTATCAGCGGTTTTTTGGGAGGTTTAAATGTGGTTACCGTAATAGCGCGTAGTTCCGTAAATGTAAATAACAGAGGAAGCAACCGCTCCGCCAATTTCGCACATGCCGTCTTTTTGATTTTATTCATTTTGTTATTTGCCGGCGAGCTACGGCGTATTCCCCTTTCGGCACTGGCAGCCATATTGGTCTATACCGGATATAAGCTGGCTTCACCTGAAAACATTCGAAAAACATTTAGAGTAGGTTCGGAACAATTGATTATTTTTTTAGTAACCCTCATCGTTACCATCGTTACCAGTTTAATTACGGGAATTCTTGTGGGAATCCTGACCACTTTTATTATTCATGTGATCATCAACAAAAGTCCGGGGCTGTTTATCGCAAATATATTCAAGCCCAATGTACTGATGTTTAAAGATGGGGATACCTACTATGTAAGTGTTGATAATTTTTCCAGTTTTCTAAACTATATAAAACTCAAATCCAAACTGGATCAAATTCCCGAAAGCGAAGATGTGATCATCGATTTTTCTATGTGTGAGTTTGTAGACCACTCCGTGATGGAAAATATCAACAGTTACAGTGAACGTTTTAAGCGCAAAGGAGGACATTTTGAAGTAGTTGGCCTGGACGGATACAGATCGGGAAGTCAACACCCGTTTGCCCTGAGAAAATTTGTGATGGGCAAACCAAAAGAAAAAGTACCTGCCTTAACCAAAAGGCAAAAATCCCTGCATACGATTAGTGAAGAGTTGCACTGGAGTTACGAATCCGATTACAAAGAAGAGCTGACAGAGCTTCTCGAATTCGGCTATTTCAAAACCCGGCAGATCGATAAGGTTTCCAATATGCTTACCAACGGGCAATGTACTTTATTTGATATTGATTTTTCGGAGGGTGAATTGATCGCCAAACAAAAAATCAAAGCAACCATGCTCCACATTAAACTGGAAAAGCAAATCCCTGAGTTCACACTGGATCGTGAAGGAATTTTTGAATACATCATCCATTTTGCAGGTTTTAAAGATATAAATATCGATCATCATCCCGATTTCTCCAAACGTTTCTACCTTTCGGGAAAAAATGAGGAAAAAATTCGAAAATTCTTTACCGACGAACTCATTTTGTTTTTTGAAAGTAATCCGTATTATCACATCGAATCAAACGAAAGAGGCTTATTGATCATTGGCAATGAACGACTGGGAGGTGTCAAAGAAATCAAAGCCATGTCAGACTTTGGAATTCGACTCACTCAAATTATCTCTTAAATGTTAGGACTCAAATTTGAAACGGCAACTTCTTGGGTTGAAGTAGCGCAAAACGGACTGCAACAACTCATGACCGACCATGCTTTTGCAGAACAAAAAGCAGCATCTAACGCTGTTTCCATTATCATCAACTATTCCGAAAAAACCGAATTGGTAGCAGCGATGAGTGCTATTGCCATAGAAGAAATGGAGCATTTTAGAATGGTACATCAACTCATGGTCAAAAGAGGTTTTGTACTGGGCAGGGATCGATCTAATGACTATGCAAAAAAACTACACCGTTTCTTTCCAAAAACCAAAGACAGAAACGATGCCCTCATTCAGCGTTTACTGGTAGCAGCCCTCATTGAAGCCAGAAGTTGTGAGCGTTTCAAGGTGTTTTCAGAAAATATAGAAGATGAGGAACTCTCTAAATTCTACAAAGAGCTGATGGTTTCCGAAGCAAATCATTACACGGTGTTTTTCGGTTTTGCACGCCAATATCAGGACAAGAAAACCGTACATGAAAAATGGAATTCTTTACTGAATTTTGAAGCAGAAATTATGAAAGAAAAAGGGACGATTGCGAAAGTACACGGATAAACCTGAAAACCCGGAGCTTGAAACCTTTCAATCTTTAAACTTTCCAACTTTCAACTATATTTGCAGCATGATTCCAGATGATCCTATTATTGCATTGGCTACCTCTTCGGGTGTTGGTGCCATTGCTGTAATTCGCCTTTCCGGAAAAGGGGTGATCCCTGTGGTTTCCAAATTGTTTCAATCTGTTCGGAATAAAGATCTTAACAAGCAAAAAACCCATACTGTTCTTTTGGGGCATGTTCTTAATAAAGGCCGGATGATAGATGAAGTACTGGTAACTGTTTTCAGAGCTCCGCATTCTTATACCGGCGAAGATACCGTAGAAATTTCATGTCACGGATCGAGTTTTATACAGCATGAAATCATTCGTCTTTTTTTAGAAAACGGTTGCAGGATGGCAACTCACGGTGAGTTTACCATGCGTGCTTTTTTGAATGGGAAAATGGATCTTTCCCGGGCAGAGGCCGTTGCGGATGTAATTGCTTCCGATTCTGCGGCTTCTCATCAGGTAGCCATCCGGCAAATGCGGGGAGGTATTGCCCGTGAATTGCAGGTATTACGAGGTCAGTTATTAGATTTTGCAGCATTGATAGAATTGGAACTGGATTTTTCCGGCGAAGATGTGGAATTTGCAAACAGAGCCCAATTTCAAGAGCTGGTTATCAAAATACGCTCGGTCTTAAAACGACTTACAGATTCTTTTGCCTTTGGAAATGCTGTGAAAAACGGAATTCCGGTAGCCATTATAGGCGCGCCTAATGTAGGGAAATCTACCCTGTTGAATGCGCTGTTGAATGAAGAAAAAGCCATTGTTTCCGATATTGCCGGAACCACCAGAGATGCTATTGAAGATGAAATAAACATAGAAGGGGTTCGATTTCGGTTTACAGACACCGCGGGCATCCGTGAAACCAAAGATGCGGTTGAAAGTATAGGTATACAAAAAGCTTATGAAAAAGCAGAGAATGCGCAGTTGATTATTTTCCTCACTAATTCAGAAAAGTTTAAAGTTCAAGGTTCAAGGTTCAAGGTTCAAGGTTTGAAGTTTAAGGATGAGATTAAGGAAATTAAAAATCGTTTTCCAAACAAACGTTTACTTGTCATAGCCAATAAGGTAGATTTGCTGTCCGGGGAAGAGAAGTTACGCCTCACTGCCGAATTTCCCGGTATTCTTTTACTTTCCGCAAAAGAAAATATGGGGATAGATACATTAAAATCCGAATTAACCTCATTGGTAGATATGGGAGCATTGAGCAATAATGAAACCATTGTAACCAACTCACGTCATTTTGAGGCTTTGAACCATGCACTTACGGCCATTAGCTCTGTTCAAAAAAGCATTGACCGGAACATCTCTACCGATTTATTTGCTATTGACATTCGCGAATGTCTTCGCCACCTGGGAACCATTACCGGCGACTATGATGTGGACAAAGATATACTGGGGCATATTTTTTCGAATTTTTGTATCGGGAAGTAATGATTATCAATTAGTTACGAGATTTACCACGATACCTCACTATATCCTGATTGAGATCAATAAGTTATAAAATACCCTATTTTATTTGATAAGAAACAGGATATGATATACCTAGTTTTTACCACATTTACTGTAAAAGTATTTTTTTAGTAACAAATGTGGTAGCATCTTAACTAATAAATTAGGTCCCCTGAGCAAGCTACTATCGAACCGTAACTTTTTGTTTTTTTATTGGGTACTTTACTAAATCTGTAGTTTTTTGAGCTTCTCTTCCCAATCTTTTTCTTTTCACGATTAAATTTTTGTTGAATGAACTGCTCGCTTATAACTTCTAGTTCTTCATTAGAGGTATTACTTTTTGTGTATTTTTCTATACCATTCATCATCACATTTAGTTATGCGTTGTAATATTTCATAAAACTTGTTCTTAATGTTTCTAGACAACGTTGCTTTCGTTTTCTTAGGGTTTGGTCAGATTCTCTAGACATTATTGCAATTTTATTTAAAGGGATTTTGTTGTAATAGTAATTCTTTAATAGTTGTTGGCATTTTTCACTAAGCATATCCCATACTTTATTGAGATAATCTAATAACAATTCGTTACTTTCCATTTTGTTCTCAGTTAAGATATGATTAATATTTTCCAAAGAGGTTTCTTTGGTTTTAAAAGTATCTAATAATACTTGACTTGCCATTTGTGTAAATAGGAAGCGCATATTACCATAGGTTATCTTTCCGCCTAGGAGTCTTATTCTAAACTGTAATAAAGTATCCATGGTAACATCATAAGCTTGGGCATAGTGTACTTTATAGCGATGCATTAAATAGGTAATGGTCTCTTCAAATTGAGATAGAAATATCTTTTCAAACAAAGTTTCATTTCCCATTTTCATGTCTTCAAGCATGATTTCAAACTCCAATTGAGTCAATCCAAAATTTTTAAACGCTACTGTTTGATTTTTGTTTGGTAGGGGCAATTTCATAAGTATATAATACACTAAAGTAATATTTATTTTATTAACCGGTATTATGCACTCAATGGTATCGTATTTCGAATTTTAACAAAAAAACTGTGATAACCTCTATTTTTTAACGTTTGTCAACATTTGTATCTGGTTTTGAGGTTAAAACAGATAGCCTAAAGCAAATTGATATTAATTTATTTAAAGCATTGAAAACCATAAAATTATAAGGTTTTAACATCAATATTTCTTTAAATTTTATTGTGTAATACCAGTTATTAAATAAAAGTAGGCAAAAGTGACATTTTTTTTTGTCACGTTTTTACTTACATAGAGTTATAAAGAAAATTATTTTTACTTACATAGAGTTATAAAGAAAATTAAATGTTTAATCAACGAAGTATGAAATCTTTAAAAAGTAAATATGAGGTACTAATTATACAAAATCTGTTAAAACAACAATAAAAGGAGAAGAATTTGACCCGAAAACTCCCTAATAACAAAGTAGGGCATCATTAAAATCTAATTTATTATGTTTAAAAGACCTTTATTATTTATGATAATATCAGCAATGATAATATCAAGTTGTTCTAAGAAAGATAACATCATTTTTGCTGATGATGCATCAAGTCAAGTAGGTATGGAAATTTCAGCCGTAGGCTTTTCTGATGCAAATGCAGCATCTGGAAGATCAGCCAGATCTGCAAATGATGTGTCATGGAATCATATCTTTGGGGGTTCCAGTACATTAACGTTTATTAATACCTCCACGGTTAATAGTATTGATAGTACTTTCACCATAGATATGGCAGATTTTGCTACCAACGGATTGACAAAAACCTTTATCAATGGTCAGTACGATGTATCTTTAAGTATGGGCGAAAATACTCCGGTACCGTATGTACCTGTCTATGCTTCTGAGAGTTTTACTTTAAGTGATGATATGACACTAGTTCTTACTGCCAATACCACTTACGGAATGGTATTGCTTGACCCTTATTTGATTGATAACAGTGTAACTCCAACTTTTACTGTAGATGGTACGGATTATGACTTTTCATTAGATCAAGCTCAAGGATTTTATTATCTCTACATACCCGGTGGTACTACAGGAGATATTGAGATAAAAGAAAGTTTGTTTGGACAAACATTAACTAATGAGGTAAGTATTACAACCACTACTATAAATGCCTTGAAGTTGGTTCCAGTTACCTCAGACGTAAATGTATCTCTCACCTTAGTGCCTTTT
This sequence comes from Flavobacteriaceae bacterium, assembly GCA_014075215.1. NCBI lineage: Bacteria > Pseudomonadati > Bacteroidota > Flavobacteriia > Flavobacteriales > Flavobacteriaceae > Flavobacteriaceae bacterium. The sequence continues at coordinate 1,440,476 of CP046177.1, read as the reverse complement.
ACCATTGAGTCTGAAGACTGGAATGTAAACGCGCCTGTAGGAGGTATTACTCCTTCCCTAGTATTTTTACAAATAGTAGTCAGTATTTAGGAAGTTCAACTAGCCATTCTGTCGCTTTAGGAGATTTAGATGGAGACGGTGATTTAGATGCGTTTATTGCCAATTTACTTAACCAACCTAATAAAGTTTGGTTGAATGACGGTAGTGGTAACTTTACAGATAGTGGTCAATCGCTGGGGAATTCTTCAAGCAGCACTATTGCCCTTGGAGACTTGGACGGAGATGGTGATTTAGATGCTTTTGTAGCGAACACCTACAACTCCTTTACCAATGCAGATGCAGAACCTAATAAAGTTTGGGTTAATAATGGAGACGGAACTTTCACTGATAGTGGACAGTTATTGGGAGGAAATGCGTATAGTGAAGATGTCTCCCTAGCTGATCTAGATGGAGACGGTGATTTAGACGCATATATAGCTAATTCTATTAATCAAACAAATAAGTTATGGCTGAACGACGGTAGTGGTAACTTTACGGATAGCGGACAGTCTCTTGGAAATAGTAGTAGTTACGGAATCTCTCTTGATGATTTGGATGCAGACGGAGATATAGATGCCTTTGTAGTGAATCATTTTGTATCTAGTAAAGTTTGGCTCAATAATGGTAATGGTGATTTACAGATAGTGGTCAATCGTTGAGAAGCACGGCATTTGGCAATATATCTTTGGGTGATGTGGATGGAGATGGTGATTCAGATGCTATGATAGTTAGTTTTAGTAATAATACCTCAAGTTCAATTTGGATTAATAATGGATCAGGTTCTTTTTCAGATAGTGGTCAATCTATATTAACAAATGCAAGAACTACATGTATTATCCTTGCTGACTTGGATGGCGATGGCGATTTAGATGCCTTTATATCAAGATTTAACGGTGACTCTAATAAAGTCTTTTTCAACGATGGTACTGGAATTTTATCGGATAGTGGTCAATCCTTAGGAAGTGGATTTAGCTATGACGTTTCTTTGGGTGATTTAGACGGGGATGGCGACCTAGACGCATTTATAACTAATAATGGAGCTAACACAGTCTGGATCAATAATTAAAAAACTCTTTCCTTTAGGAAGTGTTAATCTTTGAGTGCAAATAAAAAAGAGTTACAAAATATTTTGTAACTCTTTGATTTTCTGAGCTCCCCCTCTTAGTCAATTATCTGACCACATAGATTTGAATTTCAAAGAGTTAGTTGTTTTTTATGCCCTTTTGTTTTTATTTACCTTGCCTTGACTCTAAAGGACTTGTATCTGTCAGCTTCTTAATTTGTCTTTTTATCGGGCATTTATTTATATACCTACTTTATTCCTGATGATCTGAAATATCAGTCACAATGAAATCTTCACCGTCAAACACACCGATAGCCCTATATTTTCGAGTGATGCGGAAGTAATATTTACCCTCGGTATAAGGTTTCCTTTTCTTAAACTGTACGGCTTTAAGTTGATCCTTTTTCAAATACTCTTTAGCTTTCTTATAGCGAGAGATTAGATTTCGTTTTTGGAGATAATCAAGAACCTGCTTGTCTAATTCATAGACATTCATAATCAAAGATTAAGCATGTCTGATTTAGGAGTTTTAAGAGCTTTCTCCATGCGTTTTTTTTGGGAATTGGTTAACTCCGTTTCATCAAGTGGTAGTAGTGTGCCATAGCCAAATTTTTCAAATAAAAACTCAGCTAGTTCTTCAAATGAAGCAAAAGCAGTTTTTTTAATTTTTCCACTATCTTTAATCGTTATAATTGTCATCACGCTTTATTTATCTCAAAGATAGCAAAAATCAAACCAACTTCTTTGGTAGAAGATATGAAAATATTTGACTGGAATTCAGATATTCATTTTAAATATTTTCGCGCAAGATTGCTTCTACTATAGCCAAATCAAAATAACTTGGTATAAATTAAGGTCTTTAAATAAATTTTAAACAAGATCGCTACGCTACTGGAATTAAGTATTAAGACAGTGTTGATTCTTGACTCTAAAATCAGTAGTACTTTAAATGATGACATTTTATATTGGTCTGGCTATAGAAAAAATTCTATGTTTTTTATCCTCTAATATCAATAAGTATTGACCCTTAAAATGACTTGGGAATTGTATAAATCATTCAAATAATCAAAAACAAAAATTCAAATTTGAATTAATTTTTGAAAGGCTTTTGAATTTTAAAGTTTTATTATGCTGAATAAGTCATAAGGTGCCTTTCATTTGTGAAACTGCTATTTATTGAGCTCTGTAAATATCAATAATATTATATTTGTCTTTAGTACATGACAAAAAATATAATTAATTGATTATCAGTAAATTAAATGTTAAATAATTAAAATAAAGCATTGATTTTCAGTATATTAGAAGAATAACATCACTCATTTTTCTAATGAAAAAAACCAATGCTTCCACTAAAAGTAGTGAATTAAATTCAGTTTTAAGTTCTCATTTCCAAGGTAAGATCAATTTGGCAAGAATCAAACTCATATCACATTTCATTATCGCCCTCTGTAAGGTACAGACAGTTACCTTTGAAAAGGTAGCCAACGCTTTTGAGACCTCAGTAGATTCGAAGTCATCACTCAGACGTATTCAAAGATTTATTGCTGATTATTCGTTGGATGGAGATTTGATCGCTCGTCTTATATTTAGTCTCCTTCCTAAGCAAGAGGGATTGATCTTGAGTATTGATAGGACCAATTGGAAGTTTGGTCAGACCAACATCAACATTTTTAAGTTGGGAGTTGTCTATAAAGGTGTTGCCTTCCCATTGTTATTTACTATGTTAGATAAGCCAGGGAACTCTAACAGTCAGGAGCGTATTGATCTTGTGAATCGTTTCATAAGACTTTTTGGCAAAGATGTTATTAAATCCATTGTAGCCGATAGAGAGTTTGTAGGTAATCATTGGTTGGATTTCTTGAATACAAATGGAATCAAATATTATATCCGCATTCGAAACAACTTTAAGGTAGAGCTTCCTGATAAGAACAAAACCATCAAAGTATTTCACTTGTTTAATCCACATAAGATCAATGAGTTTGTGTATTATCCTAAAATTGTACGTGTTAATGGTCAGCTTTGTTTCCTTTCCGGATGCAAGTTGTACCCAAAAAATGGAAAGCCTGATTTCTTAATCATTGTATCGTTCAACGCTCCTGATAAGGCCTTTGAACAATACAAAGAACGATGGCAGATAGAGATGTGTTTTAAAGCAATGAAAGCCAGTGGCTTTGATATTGAAAACACACACCTGCAAGATATTAAGCGTATTGAAAAATTAGTACTGTTTGTAATGATGGCTTTCGTATGGTGTTACAAAGTTGGTATATATTTACATCAGATTAAGCCTATCAAAATAAAAAAGCATGGAAGAATGGCTAAAAGCATATTCAAATATGGATTAGATTATATCGCTTCTGTGCTATTAAACCCTGTAAATCAAAACAATATGAACTTGACTAAATTTTTGTCATGTACTTAGATATTTGTCATTAAATTTTCAAACCTTTTCATGTGATTTTTTGAGAATCCTCTAAGCAGAGAAATAAATAAACACAAATGACAAAATTAAAAATACTTCATCTTACAGATTTTCATTATAAAGAAGATAAAATGTCTATCCCTAATCAAAATAGACTTTTGGACGCATTATCTCATTCTTTAAAGGATCAAGAATCTAAGATTGACTTTATTTTTTTCACAGGAGATCTAGTTAACGATGGTAATAACTTAGATCATTTTCATAAAGCTAGTGAAGTTTTGTTAAAACGTATTGCCCATGTATTAAATATCCCTATGAATAATGTCATTATTTGTGAGGGAAACCATGATGTAAACAGAGGTCAGGAACTGGAGGAAATTGCCAAATCAATTGACTCATTAACCACCAATAAAGATTTGGACAACTATATTGTCAAACAAGATGGCAAGTCTTTTAAGGCTAGCCTTAAAAACTTCAACAATTATCATACTTTTCGAGATGAGTTTTACTCAAGTCATAAAGAAGAAAAAGGAGATTTAATTGAAAACTTATATTCGATACATAACAGAGAAAAAGGAGGTGTTAAAATCTCAATTACAACAATTAACTCTGCATGGCGTTCTTTCAATTCAGAAAAAGATTCAGGAAATTTACTGTATCCAACACATTTATTAAAAGAAGCCTTCGAAAAAATTAAGCTAAGAAGTTCTTTTAATATTTTTTTGATGCATCACCCACTATCCGACCTTAAATATTGGAATTCGATACTAATAGAAGATATTGTTTTCAAAGATTATCATGCAATGTTTTCTGGTCATACTCACAAAAATAGAGATACCATTTACATGGTTCCAGAAATAGGGATGTATCATTGTTCTTCGAGTGCCACTCTCTCTTTAGATGAAGTTTCAAAGATTGGGTACTCAATTATTGAAATAGATTTGGAAACTTATCAAGTGATAACAAGTAATAGAATTTATCAATCTGATGAAAATACTTTTTACAAAGGTGATCCAAAAATATCTCATATTCCAATTAGCGAGACCAAAATAAAGGAGAACAAGTTTAGGGAAAATATAAGGAAAAGGTTTAACGAAGAGTTAATAAAAGCAAATGAACTGTTTTTATCAAACAATGAGTTAAAAGAAGGAGAAGACTTTATACAACTCTTTACCACCCCAATCATCAAGGATAAACCAAAAACATTTGATGACACAAAAACTAGGGCAAAAAGCTTCTCGTTAAATGATTTGTTGTTATCGACAGAAAATGAAATATTGTTCGGAAAAGATAAAAGTGGAAAAACAGCAATCCTATATAAAATTTTACTCAATGCACTTAACAATTTTAGTATTACTAAAATCTTACCTCTCTACATAGATTGTAAAGAGTATATAAAGCTTTCAAAATCAATAGATATTCTGAAGAATATAAGTAGTTTTTATGCGCTGAATAAGAACAATTCTGCAAATCTTTCTCAGAGTTATCATGTGAAAATACTCTTGGATAATTTTGATGATAATGAGATTTTTATTCTTAATCCCGTCAATGAATACTTATCCAACAACCCTAATTCGTCAATAATAGCGGTGGCCGAGGAGACATTGCTGAACAACTTCTCAAATCAGTATATTAACAATCAAGAGTTGTCAAATCGGTTTATTTGGGAAATCGGTAGAACAGAAATAAGAATCCTGACTAAAAAGTGGCCTAATCTGAGTGATTCAAAAAGAGAGGTTTTGTTGGAAAAGATTCATAAGGTATTTAATCAACTTAATATTCCTTCCAATTATTGGACGGTATCTCTGTTCATCTGGATATTTGAAAAGAACTCAGATGCCAACTTTAGAAGTAATTTCCAATTGATTGAATTATATATTGATAATTTGTTGGGTAGAGATCGATTTATTTCCAAAGAATCTATCTACAAGATCGATTATGAAGATTTTAAAACCTATATTGGAGAGTTAGCTTATTTTTTGATTTCTAAGAAGAGTGAAGAAAACTACGTATTGTCTCACGTTGAACTTATCAACTTTACTGATAATTACAAGAATTCAAATAGAAAATTTGTGATTGAAGTCAGTAAAGTTACGGATTTGATTATTGATTTAGGGCTCTTGAAAAAAGTCTATATGGATTCCTATACCTTTAGATTAAATGGAGTATTTGAGTACTTTCTGGCTTATTACATGAAAGATAATCAAGATTTCAGAAATAAGGTCATTGATGACGGTCACTTCTACTTATCGTTTGCTAACGAATTTGAGATATGTGCAGGCTTCAATAGTAGAGATGTTGCCTATGTGAAAAAGATTCTTCAAAAAACTATAGAGATTTTCGATCAGGTAGCCTCAAAATACAATTTTACTCAACTAGATTCACTTTTAAAGTATCAAATACAAAATAAGTTAAGTGTTGACTTGGGTCTTCCAAAAGCACTTAAAGATACTGTCAAACCTATTCCAATTGAGGAACAAGATATTATTTTCGAAGAAATATCTGGTGATAATCGTAAGTTATCTGAAGTAAATCCAAAAAAGTATTACAAAAAAATCGAGCCTACTCCTGAAAATCTAGAAAAGTCATTGTTAATAATAGCTCGTGTTTTCAGAAATTCAAAATTTAAAGATCAAAACTTAGAGGATGAAATATTTGAGCTTATTTTAAATTATACCTGTGTACTTGGTTTTGAAATTATTGAAGAGATAGAAGATGATAACCTAGAGCTAATTCCTGAAAAAACAAGTGAAGATGAATTGATGAAATTATTGATACAGTTCGTTCCTATCGTTATTCAGACATTTTTTTATGACGCTGTTGTCCAAAATAATCTTGAAAGTATTCTGATTGAGAAAATTAACACACTTAAACAAAAACCTAAGGAAAACGAACTCAAACTATTAATCTTGTATTTTTCGCTTATTGATTTAAATCTAAAAAATAATCATAAGTACATAGCAGAAATAATTGAATTACTGAAAATAGGAGTTCTAAAACAAACATCCTTAATAACTTAATAAAATTATACATCTATCTGGCTACCAAAGTTAATAACAACAAACAGTTAGAATCAATAATTCAAAAAAATATTAAAAAGCAAGTTCTTAAAATTAATAATTCAACTAACGTTGGACAACTAGAAAAAGGGTTTTCTGATGTTTCAAAAAATCAGCTTAAGCAGAAATAATTAGCTTTCTTAAAAAAAAAAATTATCCCATAATTAACATAAAACCAGCTTTCTAAATCACACAATGAAATCTTTCATCACGCAAGAGAAATAAACAATTACAATACGGAAGAAAATGAACAAAACCCTAAACAACTTAAACTACAACGCCACTCAATAGATACCTTACATGATTTCTTTAATGATATTAAGTTTATTACAGAATTTACAGGTTTTACCATTTTTAAATCCAATAGTAATACCAACAATGCTTACGAAATATTCTACACAAAGGGGCGAAAATCAGATGCACAAGGCTTTTATAATGAAAATGGGTTTACAGTCTTAAAAGGAAGTATAATTGCCGCTACTGTTGTCCAATCTTTTGGTTGGGAAGATAAACGCAATCACTTCATTGAAGAATATACAGAAACCGTACAAGGTAGTATTACCCTCAAAACAGACTATACGTTTAAAAGTCCCAGTACTGCTGCCGATTTTTGCATAGGAAGCAGTAATAATGGTTGGTTGGTTTGGAAAAACTATAATTCCCCCCATTGATAGGACAGATTTTATTAAAACTTAAATGAGATAATGATGTTGAAAGAGGCTCAAGTAAATTTTATGGGGATTAAGCGAATAATTTTTCAAGCCTAAAGAGGAAAAATTGTGTATCTCTTACGCCTCTTTGATTGGATATGCAACAAAAAATGGTACAAAAAGTTAAGCTACATTTTTGATTTGATATAATTTTTCAAATTCGATGATATTTTTGTAACCAAGAGCAGAATGTCTTCTGTATCTGTTGTACCAAGTTTCTATGTATTCAAAGACTTTAATTTGAAGACTTTTGTTGGATATAAACTTATTGTCTATCATTAGTTCTGTTTTGATTGTTTTAAAAAAAGATTCAGCTACTGCATTATCCCAACAGTTTCCTTTTCTACTCATACTGGGTGTTACATGATAACTTTTAAGGATATTAACAAACGCATGAGATGCGTATTGTACACCTCGATCAGAATGAAAAATCATACCTTCACAAGGCATTCTGTTGTTTACAGCCATTCTCCATGCAGCAATGATAGTTTGTCTTGCTTTGAGTCCATTGCTCAAAGACCAACCAATGACTTTACGATCAAACAGGTCAATAATTACCGTTAAGTACAGCCATCCTTGTGCAGTCTTTAAATAGGTAATATCAGAAACCCATTTCTGTGCAGCAGCGGTAGCTCTAAAATCTCTATCCAATACATTATCAGCTACCGGATATTGATGCTTAGAATCTGTCGTGACAACAAATTTCTTTTTACGAACTGCTTTAATCCCGTGTTTTTTCATCAATCGTGCTACCCTAGACCTAGATACTTTAAACCCTTTAGCTTTGAGTTCCTCTGTAATTCTAGGACTTCCATAAGTAGATTTACTTCGCTCACAGATACGGTGAATCTCAGAGAGTAGCATACGATTTTTTCCATCTCTATCTGATGGAACATAATTCTTACTCCTGTAATAACTGTTTCTACTAATTTTAAAAATTTTACACATCTTCCCAACCGGATATTCTCTACTGTAATCTTTGATAAATTTCAATACTTCCGATCGCTCTTGGAGAAGATGCTCACGGCCTTTTTTAAGATATCCCGCTCCATGGTAACATCCTTGAGCTGTTTACGTAATCGCTCTAACTCTTTCTGATCTTCTGTGAGTTGTTTGACGCCATTACCGCTAAAAGCTAAATCAGGACGCTGTTCTAATTCTCTACGCCATCTGTAAATAAGATCTGCACTGATTCCCAATTCCATGGCAATCTGCTTTGTGTTACCTCGTACATTGCTTAATTCTACTGCTTTAATTTTAAACTCTTTACTGTATTTTCTTCGTTTCATATGGTTAAGTTATTTTAGATAAAATTAGCTTAACTCTTTGTCACTCTAAATGTAGCAAGTCCAGATTGGCTCTAAAGAGTTTTATTTTTGAATTAAAAGACTCTGCATTTGCATTTGTATTCCTATTGTCAAAAAAGTTTAAGATGGTATTAAAATGATGTTTAATACTGTTCATTGCTGTATTGAAATTTTTAAATTCCAATTTTTCTGTATCCTCAAACCAATGTTCAAATCGTTGTTTGGCTTTTACTTTACATTTTTCTTGATAAATGCTTCTAAATTCTAAAGTGTGTTTATAGGCTTGTTGGATGTTTGGATAAAGATTACATAATAATTCTGCTCTTTGTTTTTGATTAGGTGTCCAATCGTTTGTCTTTTTAGCTAAAATATATCTACTTCTAGCCAAAAGTTGCTTTTTTGTATCACCATTAGATAGCACTATGGGTTTGTGTTTCTTCCTTGCTTTTTTAGCAGCTTCAATCGCTTTGTTTTCATCTTCTATTGCTTTCCACCGATGCTGTACTCTAACATGCTGTAAAGCTTCTGTTACCAGTTTTACCACATGAAATCTATCGGTAACAATTTTAGCATTTGGAAAACAAATCTTAGCTGTTAAATTCATATTATTTGCCATATCTAAAGTTACTTCTTTGACTTGTTTGCGTTGTTCTAAGGGTATTCTTTCAATAGCAGTAATAATATCATCACTTTTAATTCCTTTTACACAAGCCACTAAAGTTCCTTGTTTACTTCGTCCGTTCTTGTTGGTCAAATAGGTATAAAGTTCACCTTTAGATAGACTTACTTCATCAAGACTTAAATACTCTCCTATATTCTTCGGATAAATAAGATAATCTTCACAATGGGGCTTTTGATTCCAACTATCAAACCCACTTATCTGTTTCTTATAATGGCGTTGTAAAGTTCGTGGGTAAATACCGTAATAACTCGCTATATTACTGATCGTATCTTCTCGGGCCTCTACCTGTAGCTTTTAAAAAATCAGAAAGTTCTGACGTTAATTTAGAACCTTCTGCAATGAATGAATAATCATTTTTAATCGCTCCCTTTTTAGTCTTCTTATCTCGCCATCGTCTTGTTTTTATATGTAGATAAACTGCTTTACCGCGTATGGGAAAATCTTGAATCTGTTTACTGCTAATAAAACCTTTGGACTCATAATTACCCTTTGAGTAACCCTCTGGTAGAATATTCTTCTCTTCTAAATAAATGTGAAAAGCATCCTTTTTAACTGAAATATCTCCTAATTCTTCAAAAAATACAATATCAAAATGAAGTAATAAATCTTGAGGGAGGATAGATGCTAATAATTCTAAATGCATCGTCTTTTTTTATGCATCTAAAATAATCAATCCCCATAAATTGTCGTTGACCCTTGAAAGAGGGGGTCCGGGTGGAGGCTGATAACTCTCATTTTTTGTGAATAACTCCCCAAAGTATCATCATATCTCATGCTGCTATTTTTAGGGTTTGTTGATAAATGGTTTGAGGATGTTGATTACCGATACTTTGATGCCTTCTTTGTGTATTGTAATACTCGAAATACTCCTTTAAACCTCTATAACATTCTCTACCGTCACTAGCTGGAAACAAATATACATGTTCGTATTTGACACTACGCCATAATCGTTCAATGAAAATATTATCAATAGCTCTTCCTTTACCATCCATACTGAGCTTGATGGCTCTATCAGGATGAGTTACCCAATCGCAGAACTCATAGGCAGTAAACTGACTCCCCTTATCTGTATTGAGAATCTCTGGTTTTCCATGTTTTTCAATAGCCTCTTGTAAGGTTTCTCTGCACCGGTTACTTGTCATCGTGTTGGATAATGACCAACCCACTACATAACGACTGTAAAGGTCTATAATAGCACATAAATACAAATACCCTCCCTGAACTGGAATGTAGGTAATATCCATTGCCCACACTTGATTGGAATGTCTAATCTTTAACTTACTCAACAGGTACTTATAGATTCTATGCAAAGCCCTTTACCTCTTTTGGAAGTATTAGGATTGGGGCCAACGGCAGACAACCCCATGAGTCTGTAAAGGCGTTCTATGCGCTTTTTGTTGATCTTATAACCCTTATCCATATTGAGCCAAGTAGTTATACGAGGAACTCCAAGCCATGGGTGAAGCAGATGCTCCTCATCTATCAATCTCATGATCTCCAGATTCAATGAACTCTCTCCCTTTGGAATGTAATACACACTACTACGATGAATTTGTAATAAATCACATTGCTTTACAATAGACAGCTTACTTGCCTTGTCAACCTGTTCTTTACGCTGTTTTGAACTCTTATTCATGACAAGGCTTTCTTTAAAAAATCAATCTCCATCTTTTGCTGACCGATCTTCTTTAAATAACGATCTTCTTTCTCTTATGACTCTGTTTTTGAATCCTTTACCGGACGATCATCAAATACAGCTTGACCATTCTTTAAAAATTGAGCCTTCCAATTGGTAATTTGGGTTGGATGGATATCATATTTACGAACCCAACTCTTGAATCGTATAACGCTCGCTCAAGGATTCTAAAAACACCTTGAATTTAAACTCTGATGTGAATCTTCTTCTACTCATGATACAGTAAATTTATAATTAAAAATCTAACTTAAATTACTGTCCGATTTTTGGGGGAAATTATAGATTGTGGCAAACCCTAATTTTAATGCAAGAATATCCGGTATTTGAATATTTACCTGTTGAAAGTCTTATCAAAGAAAACCAAGCAGAATACTACAATGTATTAAGTCAATCGGATAAAATGGGGAGTGCTACCCCTTTTATCGAGTTTATGTTAGGTATTATACTCCAATCCTTGGAAAACTTACTCAAAACCCCCAATAGAACACTAACAACCGAAAATAGAATTGAGTTATACAAAGATGTTATAGGCTCTAATGAATTTAGCCGAAAAGACTACTTACAAAACTTCAAAGAGATAAGCCAAGCCACCGCAAGCCGAGATTTAAAATGGGCAACAGAGCAAAATATTTTAACCAAATTCGGAGATAAACGACTCACCAAATACCAATACAAACTTTGAATTATTATAGGCTTATTTTGCAATAATTTGACACTTTTTGTATCCTATATTTGTAGCTCTTAAATCAAAAACTTGACATATATTAAAATATGTAGATAAATTTTAAAACAAGATCGCTACGCTACTGGAATCAATACCACTTATCACTTGAAATTATCGTAAAATAATAACTGGTATAAGAATCAAGATAGTCATGGTTCTTGATTCCAGAGTCGATAGGTTTTTAAACCCGAATGATGACATTCTATATTGGTCTGGCTATATATTTTTATTTAATTTTTTATAAAAAAAATTAAATAAAATAGATTTATACCGGTTACTACTTCCACAAAGGTATATGCTCTAATTTTTAAAAGATTGGTATTTCCCCTAATATATGTAACCCACCTTCATTGCAAATTTGTACGGTAATCAAATCGTGATATTTAATCGAGTAGCTACTATCTGTCAGTTCGGGTTACACAAAAGGAGGAATCTGAAAATCCTAATAATAAACAGAGTAAGAACAATTAATACTAAAACTAAATATTATGGCAAATGAGAAAGCCTTAGTCTCAATGGCAGAGCAATTTAACGGGCTGCCAATGAAAGACCTGATTGGAGGTCCCTTGATGGCAGCAGCAGACGCAAACAATGCTATGGCAATTACACAAACCAAATTTCTTTTGGATACTTGTTTTCAAAAAACAGGTACGGCTGAAGGAAAAGATGAAAACTATACCCCTATTCTCATTAAGATGAGTTTAACCAGAGGGGTTTTAGGTGTAAATGACAGTGGCGAACCTACTTATGAAGAAGTAAGTACCACATTCAACCTACCCATATTAACTATTTTACCTTTAAATTCTTTAGCTGTGGATAATGTGGACATTGCATTTCATATGGAAGTAAAATCTTCTTACGGAGAGGAAACTTCCAAAGAAGAAGCTGATAAATTTTCCGGAGAGGGAAGTTTTTCCGCAAAAATCGGTTACGGAGTTTTTAGTGCGGAAGTAAAAGGAAGTGTTTCGTATTCTTCGGATTCTACTTTTAGTGAAAATTCTCATTATGAAAAAAGTAATTCCGCAGAGTATGATGTAAAAGTACATGCCGGACAAATACCGCTTCCGGATGGTGTAAAAACCATTATAGATGTATTTGCCAACTCAATAGATCCTATTGAAATGCCTAAATAGGATATACACTATAGCTAAACTAATCTGCCCTCGTCATGAGGGCAGGTTAACTAACACTATCACTACGAAAGCTCATCATGAGTATTTGACAAACCATATTACTATTGAATAATCCGTTATCAAAAAATCTTAACTCCATGAAACAATTGAACATTTCATGCCCTACATGTAAAAATGAAATCATAACCATTCCGGATTTACTTTTCCAGGGAGAGTCCTTTGATTGTACCACCCCGTATTCTATGATAAAAACAAGTAAAAGTTGAGATATTATTTTTACTAATTTATGCAGCAAATTTAAAAGTATCTACATAGGGTGTTTGTCGTTTGACAACGGCAAACACTCTTGCTATTAATTTGTTTCTAATAATGTTAACGGTACTCATTTTACTTTTGCCTTGTTTTATTCTTTTATGATAGTATAATTTCATTTCTGGGTTATGTTGTATAGCAGAAATAGCGCACATATTAATAATTGCTTTCAATTTTTTATTAGCCAAATGAGAGACTTTTGTACGTCCTTTAATACTAGTTCCAGATTGGTAAGGAAAAGGAGCAACACCACAATAAGAGGCAAACTTTCTCCAGTTTTCAAATTTTGAAAAATTGTCAGTAAACACAATCATCATTATAGCAGTTTGCATTCCTATACCTTTAACACTAGTAACAAGTTTATAGGTTTCTTTTAACATTATATTTTGGTCAATAATAGCTTGCATTTGAGTATTAATCTTGTGTATTTGTTTGGTTAGTTCTGCAATCATTTTTTGTTGAACGTCAAAGATTATTTTATACTCTTTTGCTTTATAAATTCTTTTTTGTTCTTTCAAAGTAACTTTAAAACCAGCTCTTTGTTTGTTAAGTTTTGTCCTTAAAGATAAGAGACTTTTTAGTTGTAATATACTTCTTTTAGGTAGCTTACTGGGTTTAAGTTCTTCTTTTAATCGATACCCATATAGAGCAATGCGTTTGGCATCAATTTGGTCATCCTTTCCACGAGCAATACCAATAGATCTTTTAATTTCTAAACCAGAAGCTATGAAAAAAGATAATTTTTGTTCAGTTAAAGACACAGATAATAAATGAGAGTACATTCCTGTATGTTCAAATACAAACATGGTTTCTTCTTTAGAGAAAGACGAATTTTTAAAACTCCACTTTAGCATTAATTTAAATCCAGATTTACTGTTCTCAAACTGTTGAACAATTTGTTTAGAATAGATACAAACATCAATTAATAATTTACTGACATCGATTCCGATAATTTCATTTGTTTTCATAATTTTGTAATTAGATATTAATAATAGTTACTTAAACTAAGACCTTTAATAAGGGCAGAAACTGAAATTCTATATGGTTCTAAGTAACTTTTAAAAAGAACGGAGACTAATACGGGGGATGGCTCTAAAAAGCTAGCTGGCCGCTAAAGTTCACTCCGTTCTTTTGTGTTTTTGGTTATCAACAAAATAAGAGTTATTAACAAAGAAAAAAAGAAGCAAAAAAAGAAATTTCATCATAACTATTATGTTTTTATTTTAAGTAATTATTTCTATTTGCTAATCTAAAGGATTGCCATACCTCTGTTTCCGTTAGCAAAGAAAGCATTCCTGCAGTGAAAACAGCATACGAAGAATTACAACAATTAAAAAAGTAAATCATGAATTTAGAACAACTTGTTTCGGTAATCCAAAAAGGTGCACTGGCAGCTTCAACCGCCATCCAGAATCAAAGTTTAAAATTGATAGACCTTTATTTTGAAGAAACTGACGGAGAAGATCTAAATACTTCTTTGAAAGATGCTCTTATTTCCAGTATGAGTGGGCAAGATAAAAAAAGGGCGACGGAATTGGCAGAAAAAATAATGAGTTCAATTTCTACCGACTTAAAAGATGTTTTTGCTAAAGCCCGGGGAAAATTAAAACCAAAAACAGTTACTATACAATACCCAAGAGAAACAGCAAAGGGGGTGGTTTCGCAAGAAGTCATTGTACCTCTTATTTCTCTGGTTCCCATAAGTTTAACAGAAATGTCCCAGGTTAAATTTAAAACCGATTTGGAAGTAAATCTGGTTGATGACGAATTAGCCATTTCTTTCCCGGAAAAAATAAAAGACAGAGAAAGTGATGTAAACATCGCAAGCCTGGAAGTAGTCATAGATAAAACACACCCTACCGACGGGTTGAAAAAATTAATTGAAGGGTATGACAGGGCACTACGTGCACAGATACCCGGATAATATAAACAGATCCTCCTACTCTTTGTAATGATTGTTAAATGCATAAGTTACCTGGCTTAACAGGAAAGGCGTTTGCCAAATCTCAGAATGCACACTATACATCTATTATAAAAATTAGGAGTAATACACGTACAAAACGTACAAAAGCTGGCATCCGAAAAAGCTATTTTAAACAGAGTAGGAAAATAAATTTTTAAAATTATGTTTATATTAAAGAACAAAATCGGGTATAAATTTAAATTTGAGGAAAATCAAAATTGGATTCCTAATGAGTATTCCGGAGAATTTCACCTAGAGGCAATACCTCCGTCAATTATTGTAGGATCAGTATTCCTTAATCCGAGATATAACAGAGAACCTTTAGTTGACAGAAGTTTTACAGATGGATGGACCTATACGTTTGTTACACTTCAAAACGGGCTTCCACATATAAATGTCTCTAACAAAAACGGCAGACCCGAAACAGGAATAAACTATGTAAAAGCTTAATTATCAAAACGTAAAGAACTCATAATTGTATCATGCTATTAATTATGGGTTCTTTTTTTAGTTTTCCAAGAGTCTTTGAAATATTTAATCAAAGGGTTAAAAGATTAAAAAAACGAAAGATTTCTAAAATGTGCCAATACCAGTTATTATTTGAGATCTTTGCAGAATTGATTTGACAAAAAAGTTCGACGCCCGAAACTGTATCAGGATTCAATACAACATAACAAACCTCAATCTAATAATACCATTTCATTTGCGTTAATAAGCTGATTTTGTACGGCATAGATAATTAATCCGGCAGTATTTTTAACTCCTGTTTTTAAAAATAAATTGCTCTTATGAGCTTCTACGGTTTTTGTAGTAACAAATAGCTTATCGGCAATTTGTCTGGCGGTATATTGCTGGCAAATAAGTTGTAACACCTGTAGTTCTCTGTTACTTAGGGCTTCTTTTGCCGAAACACATAATTTAGGGGTTTTGTGGCTCACCTGGCCACGTAGTATCTCCAATTGTTCGGCGGTAAAAAAATAGCCCTTATCATTGACCTCATACAAGATAGAAATAAAATCTTCTTTATCCGTTTCTTTAGGTAAAAACGCATGTACTCCCAATTTAAGCATATACCCTGTGGAAGTGTCTTTATAGTAAGACGATAAAACAATTATTTTTAGCTCAGGGTATTTTGAGGTGAGCGCTTCAATAGTATGTACCCCACTACCGTCGTTCATTCGTAAGTCCAATAATACGATTTTCGGAGCTACTTCCGCTTTTTCCAACTGCTTTAAAAATGAGTTTCCACTATAAGCAGTCAAAGACACATTAAAATGCTCTTGTTGTTGTAAAAAATTGCTGAGTAGCTGAACTACCAGTATGTCGTCATCTACTATTGCCAGGGGTATTTTTACTTTCATTTCTAGGGATTGAAAGTGTAAAGATAGTTCCTTTTAATTTATTTTGCCGTATCCGATACCTTCCTTTTAAAAATACAACTCTTAACCCTATATTTTTTAACCCCAGTCCTTTTTTAGGCATTTTTTTTAAACCAATACCATCGTCTTTAATAACTAAGTGTATGTATTTTTCGGAAACTCTTAATAGTACTTCTATTTCCGTAGCTTTTGCGTGTTTATCACAATTGACAATCACCTCTTGAAAAATTCGAAATAATTGAAGTTTTTTGACTTCATCAGTAAATACGTCGTTGTTTAAACGAAACCAGGTAGTTATTTATGTATTTTTCCTGAAAAGGTTTTAAAAAATCTACAAACAATTCCTTTACAGACGTTTGAGTTAGTAATGGCGGGCTTAGATCATGTGATATATGCCTGGCTACCGCAATACTTTCGCTAAGCACTTCATTTACGGCAGTATTTCGGTTTATTAATTTTGCCCGGTGTAATTGAGCAATTAAATGATCGTGCAGGTCCGAGGCAATTCTTTTGCGTTCTTTTTCCTGGGTTACAATACTAGTTTTCAGTACTTTTTTTTTGTGCTGTAATTGTAAGTTTCGTTTTTTTTCTTCTTCTTTCCGAATCCTCCGAATAAATATGATATTAAACAAAAGCAAAGGCAGAAGCAACAAAAATGACAACAAGAACAAAACAGAAAAATAAGCAGACTCATCCATTATTTTATTGAACTCATTTAAAAAATCCATAATTATTATAAATAATAATACCGTATCTGTTGTTTTTCACCTCAATTGTTTTGTTTATTTAGTGGTACTTCTGTATGGTTTGCCATATTAAATGATTTAGCTTATATTTGTACAAATATAATAGAAATATTTCAGTTAATCAAAAATATATGAGAGATTTTTCATTATTAAAACAGAGAATAATACAGTATATTGATTATAAGAAAGTAAGCAAGTACGAATTTTACCAAAAGACAGGTATTTCTAACGGTGTTCTTTCACAAAAAACAGGCATATCAGAAGAAAATACACTGAAATTTCTCAAGTATTATTCCGAAATCAATCCTGAATGGTTATTGACCGGAAAAGACCCGATGCTAAAGTCGGAAGTGCAAACAAAAGTCATTGACAAACGCCCTATTATAGAAATAACCCCCGATTCTCAAAAATTAAACACACTTGTGGCAGATGTCAGTGCGTCTGCCGGTTTCGGTGCTATGTTGGATAACCCGAAGAAATTACAAGAATTACCGGCAATTTCACTTCCTAATGCTCCTTTCGGACTCAACGTTGCTTTTCAGATACAAGGAGACAGTATGCATCCTACCATACGGCATGCAGATTATGTAGCAGCAAATCACTTGAATGACATCAATACTATAATAGATGGGTATACATACATCCTCTTAGATAAAGACCATGGCGTGCTTTGTAAGCGTATATACAGAGAGCATGACCGTATTAAAGTTGTAAGTGACAATCCCAGCTATCCGCCCTACTATCGATCTGGTAAAGATATACTTGCTTTCTTTAAATGTTTTATGAGGCTGTCTACTGATTTCAGAACATATCACAATGACGTACGAAATGCGATACAGGACTTACATATGGAAGTTCGGCAACTAAAAAAACGCATAGAGAAATAGCGCACTAAAGATGTTTGAGGTAGTAATGTTTCAACTTCTATTTTATGGGTTGAAAGTATAAAAACAGTTCCTTTTGGCTTATTTTGTTGTATCCGATAGGTTCCTTTTAAAAATGCTACTCTTAGTTCTATATTTTTCAACCCCAGTCCTCTTACAGATGTCTTTTTGATTCCAATGCCATTATCTTTGATAATCAAATGTACATATTTTTTAGAAATTCTTAATAATACTTCTATTTCCGTAGCTTTTGCATGTTTGTCGCAATTGACAATTACTTCCTGGAAAATTCGAAATAGCTGAAGCTTTTTAATTTCATTTATATCTTTATTATTTCCCGGAGAAAACCATATGGTAATAACATATTTTTCCCGAAAAGGGTTTAAAAAATCCTCAAAAAGGCTTGTTACAGACGTTTTAGCTAGTAAAGGGGGACTTAGATCATGTGATATATACCTGGCCATAGCAATACTTTTTTTAAGCATTCCATTTATGGAGGAATCCAAGTTAATTAGCTTTGTCCGGTGCAATTGAGCAATTAAATGATCATGTAGATCCGAAGCAATTCTTTTGCGTTCTCTTTCTTGGATTATAATACTGATTTGAAGCAATTTTTTTTGATGCGCTAACTTTAAATTTTGTTTTTTTTCTTCTTCTTTTCGAATCCTCTAATGAATGCTATATTAAATAAAAGTAAAAACAAAAACAGTAAAAGTAATAATAGCACCCCTCCTATTAATAAAAACGGAATTAGCTGTTCTTGTTGATTTTCCACACATAATAGATTAAAGCCATATAAAATACTTGTAATAAAATAGATCGAAAAAACCAAAACCAGGCAACTATTACCAAATATTCTTTATACACCAGATAAGTAGTACCCACAGCTAAAAAAGTATCAATCCCAAAAAAGAATAAAACACTGCTATTCAAAAAAAATTGGGGTTTATAAATTTTAATTTCCCCTTTTACTACATATAGGAAATAACATAAACTATAAACGGTAATAATCAGAGAATACAAAACTCTGTCATAAGGTTGGAAAAAATGATACGATTTATTGAAGATAAAGGGAAAAGTAAAAAAAACTATACTCAATAAAAAAACCGTATTTCTTCTTTTAGCACTCATTAAATAAACCTTTGAAAAATAGAAATACGTTAAAAAAATCAAATGAATAAATGCCGATAATGATAATAAGATTGCCGTATTTAACGCTAAATAAAACCCGGATATTAAACAAACCAATTCAATAACCAACAAAACAAAAAGATACATAGTTATCAAACTACTCTCTTTGTATGATTTATTATAAACTAAAAATAAAACTCCTGATAACAATAAGCTAACAGAAAAGTAACTAAGGCCATTAGCTATCTCATTTAACAAATTCAATTTAATGACAATTATCGAATTAGATTAAAATTTTCTCCATCCATTGAAAATGGAGGGCATGGCGATGTTACATCTCTAAATATAAGTATTTTTATAGGGGTATCTGTATCTTCTTTCAATTTTTGCTTACTACATAACAGCAATTCTATTTCATTTCTATAAAGTGGTTTCTTATCCTTATCTTCATAATTTCTGATACCAAAAAATAAAAATGCTTTTTGAGTTTCCGGATCGTTAAAAATATCTACAAAATCTACAAACGGAATTTTAAAAACACGTACCGGGCCTGTCTCATCAGTACCTCCTGCTAGTTTGACCTCTTTTTGCTTATTTTTAAACCAGGTATCCGAATACAATAACCAGGTAAACGCGCCGTTAATAGCTTTTTCTCTTTCTTTTTCTTCATCCTCTATAGTTTCATTTCTTTTATAAGTCACAAATTCCAGTGGAGGAATTTGAACGGCTCCTTTTTCCAAATCACCTAAAAATGTACTTTTTGTATATTCTTTAACAAATAGATTCTTATTAACTTCATAATCCTGATATTTATCCGAATAAGAATCTACCAAATAGAAAGTAATCTCAAATTCTACAATTCCTATATACATGTGTACTTCAATATCATCTATATCTATATTATGTTCGTTCTGGATATCCTTCCAGGCTTCAAACTCACTTCTCCTAATCTCCAGTCCGGATCCGGAGGTCAAAAAATTTAAGCCCAAAGAAGTCATTCTTACTTCATTCCACTGTTGTATACTGTCTTTGATTTCTTTTATAGTCATGGTTATAAAGTTTTAAGAACTCGAATATATTTAATTTTTTTTACACCCAAAATCGATTATCTAAAAATACTTGTAAATCTTAAACCCAAATTATATATAAAGTGATTATATCTCAAATCCGTAATAATTAAGACTTAATGAAAATAAATGTTGTGTACCTTGAAGAACTAAGCCAGAAGTTTATAGCTATAAAAAGAAAACCTCGTTTAAAAACGAGGTTTTTTATCTTAATTATTTATATATTCCACCCCTTTGTCAATATGTACATCTCTGGATGCAGCTACATCTGCTGCGGTTGGAAGCAATAAATCATCCGGAGTAATTCCTATCCCTTCAAAAGATTGAAAACTTCCGTTATACATGATTTCCACATCATGTACGGAAACTCTTGTCCTCCAATTGCCATCGCCCTCTCTCAGCGTAAAAGTATCACTTCCGGCAAAAATTCCAAAAGTTATATTTCCAATGGTTCTTACATGCGATTGTGACTTCATGGTAGCTGTAAAAAATTCTCCCGAACTGGCAGTACCTCTTGATGTCAGTACAGCTACCTTATTTGTAAATTGAAATGTTCCGGACTTAGCAACCCTGTTTTCGTCGGAAAAAGTAGCCCCTACCATACCTCCTTCTGCAGCTCTGCTATCGGGGTAACCGGAAAAATCATCTGCAGCAGTAAGCACCCAGCCACTTAATGAAGCTTCGGTATCTCCCGTAGTGGTCTTATAACGCTTTCTTTGTAGGGTTATATTATCATTACTAAAAAACCTTCCTGCCAGGTAGGTAGCATACATTAACTGGCCTCCACCATTGGTTCTTACATCTATAATAATCCCTCTTTTGTCTCTTAATGCTGTTAAAGCTGCATCAACAACAGCTTGATATACAGCAAACTCACCACTACCGGTATTTACCGGTTCAAATGTTTTTGATTTTATATAACCAATCGTTGCGTCACTTCTCAATGTGCCGTACGAAATGTAATCATTACTTGAGCTACCTCCTAAATAGTCAACTTTGGTATCTGTAATCGTTTGAACCGTTGTGGTAATTTCCGAATTTGAATCCGGTGTATAGGATGCTGACTGGCTGTTAAAAGTTAGATCCGTATGCCCGTCTCTTATGGTTTGAGTCATAATTCCTTGTAAAATAGTAAATAACTGAACATCTGTAGTAGTTGATGTAATCATCGGGAAATTAGCATCAAAAACCGATTGCCAATTGATATTTTTACGATGCATCAAAGGGTAATGGCGGTTATAAATTTCCCAAAATTCTCTAAACACCTTTTGTTGTGTGGTATCTGTGGTAGTTGCAGGAGGTGTGGTGTTATCATCTTTTGAACATGACACGATTGTCAGTGCAAAGAAAATAACTACTAATAACTGAATTAATTTTTTCATTGTTATTTTGATTAAGTTTATAAATATGTTGAACTCATTTAAACTTTTTCAATTTGCTAAAAAATTACTGTTTCCTGCTCTGTTTTTGTCTTTTTTTCCTTCCGTAGCGCCGCAGCTCAAAAAATCCTTCAACAGCCCTAAAAACTTCTAATTTTCGCTTACATCCAAAAAGTTTAAATGAGTTCGTTTTTAAAACATGAAAATAAGTCAATTTTTTGAAAACTTAAAATCAAATGCTTATAAAGTCAATGATTAGAATTAGCTATTTTTGTGATCCATGAAACAAATTACCAGTCTGCAAAACCCTTTTATTAAAAATTTTTTAAAACTACGAGAAAAATCTCGGGAACGCAAAAAACAAGCTCTTTTTATTGTAGAAGGGAAACAAGAGATTGAATTAGCTATCAAAGGAAACTATGAAATCAATACTCTTTTATGTATTACCGGTAAGTTTAGTGCTGATTATCTGCAAATATTTAACAATACAGATGTAGTTGAAGTATCACAGGATATCTATCAAAAAATTGCTTACAGAGGGTCTGCGGAAGGACTTATTGCACTGGTTAAAACCAAAAATTTAGCCTTAGACATCATACATTTTAAAAACAAATATCCATTGATTTTAATTGCCGAAGGTATCGAAAAGCCGGGCAATATCGGAGCAATACTCCGAACTGCCGACGCGGCAGATATAGATGCCGTTATTTTAGTAGATACAAAAACGGATGTATATAATCCTAATGTCATTCGTTCCAGTGTAGGAGCTATATTTACCAACCAAATCGCCATAGCAAACCCTGAAGAAACCATAACCTTTTTAAAACAAAACCATATCAGCATTTTTTCAGCGACCTTGCAAAATGCTAATCATTATACCGATGAAAACTATACACAAGCTTCCGCTTTGGTTGTGGGAGCGGAAACTACGGGATTAACTAAAATTTGGCGGGACAGTGCCATCAAAAATATTCATATACCCATGCAAGGAACCATTGATTCGATGAACGTTTCCGTTGCTGCAGCCATTTTGATTTTCGAAGCAAAAAGACAACGACAATTACAAACCATTTAACCAAAAAGTACTAAAATAATATACAATGACACCAACTTTTCTTTTCTACATACTCATCGGAATTTTAGTCTTCAATTTTATTGTTGATGCCATTCTTAATTATGTAAATGCAAAACATTTTAATGATGCCATTCCGGAAGAATTGGCAGATATATATGATGCGGAAGCGTATAGAAAATCACAGAACTATAAAAAAACAAACTATCGGTTTTCAATTATTACCTCTTTATTTTCACTAGCAGTGATACTTACATTTTTCTTTTTAGATGGCTTTGCTTTTGTGGATGGTTTGGCAAGAAGTTATACGGAAAACCCAATAAGTATCGCTTTGATCTTTTTTGGAATCATTATGATAGGTAATGATATGATTGCACTGCCATTCTCTTATTACAAAATTTTTGTTATCGAAGAGCGATTTGGCTTTAATAAAACCACAAAAAAAACATTTATATTAGACAGGATCAAAGGTTGGCTTATATCGGCCAGTATTGGCGGGGGTATTTTAGCATTGATTATTTGGTTTTATCAACTCACAGGAACTCATTTTTGGATATATGCGTGGATATTGGTAGCCGCTTTCACACTGTTTATGAATATGTTTTACGCAAAACTAATTGTCCCTTTATTCAATAAACAAACCCCTTTGCAAGAAGGTGAATTGAAGTCGGCTATTTCTTCATATGCCGGCAAAGTGGGTTTTACAATTGCAAATATTTTTGTCATTGACGGATCTAAAAGATCTACCAAAGCAAATGCGTACTTCTCCGGTTTTGGAAGGGAGAAAAGAATTACCTTGTTTGATACCCTTATCAAAGACCTGGAAACAGACGAAATTGTCGCAGTATTGGCACATGAAGTGGGCCATTATAAAAAAAATCACATCGTTTTTAATCTGGTTGCTTCTATTTTACTCACAGGGTTCATGCTATTTATACTATCACTATTTATAAATGCCCCGCTTCTTTCACAGGCACTGGGGGTAGAACAACAAGCTTTTCACATAGGGTTGATTGCTTTTGGAATACTATATGTGCCTATTTCTGAAATTACCGGATTCATAATGAACTATCTTTCCCGTAAATTTGAATACCAAGCTGATAACTATGCGAAAGAAACCTACTCGGAAACTCCTTTGATTACTGCTCTCAAAAAACTATCAAAAAAAAGCTTGAGTAATTTAACTCCACATCCGTTATATGTAAAAATACACTACTCACACCCGACATTATTACAGAGGATCAAAAATTTACGATTTTAAGAAATAGAAAACTTGCGCATTACAATTCTTTGTACTATTTTCATGTATGAAAAAGAAACTTATATTTTATGGCATACACAGTAACGATAGAAGATGAAAATAAAGAAATTGCAAAGCGTTATAAAGACCTTCTAAAAGGAACGTATCAGATATTATCCAAAGAAGATAAAGCTACGATCCGCAGAGCTTTTAACGTTTCTATGGAGGCTCATAGTGAGCAACGCAGAAAAACGGGAGAACCTTATATATACCATCCAATAGCTGTTGCCAAAATTGTAGCTTATGAAATAGGGTTGGGTGCCACTTCCATTGCCGCAGCACTATTACATGACGTAGTAGAAGATACTGGTTATACCATCAATGATATAGAGCGGCTTTTTGGGGAAACCATTGCAAAAATTGTCAGCGGACTCACTAAAATATCCCGACTTAAAAAAGATAAAGATTTTTCTATTCAGGCAGAGAATTTCAGAAAAATGTTGCTTACACTAAACGATGACGTGCGTGTTATCCTAATTAAAATTGCAGATCGCTTTCACAATATGCAAACGATGGATGTCATGCCTGCAAATAAACAGGTAAAAATAGCATCTGAAACCTTATATATCTATGCGCCGCTAGCACACAGGTTAGGTTTGTATAATATCAAAACCGAGCTGGAAGATTTAGGCTTGAAATATACGGAGCCGGAGGTCTATAATGATATTAGAAACAATATCAGGGAAAGTAAAGAAGACCAGAAAAACTATATTAAAAAGTTTGCAAATACTTTAAAACAAGGATTAGA
The DNA here is from genome assembly GCA_014075215.1 of Flavobacteriaceae bacterium. Lineage (NCBI taxonomy): Bacteria > Pseudomonadati > Bacteroidota > Flavobacteriia > Flavobacteriales > Flavobacteriaceae > Flavobacteriaceae bacterium. The sequence continues at coordinate 1,415,660 of CP046177.1, read as the reverse complement.
CAAAGAAGATTTTAACTATGAAATAAAAGGACGCTTTAAATCTATTTTTTCCATCCGAAAAAAGATGAGAAAACAAAATGTCTCTTTTGATGAAGTTTATGACAAATTTGCCATTAGAATCATCTATACACCTACTTCAGACGATGAAAAATTTGATGCCTGGAAAATATATTCTATTGTAACTGATTACTACAAACCTAATCCGTCAAGACTTAGAGATTGGATTTCTCAACCGAAATCTACAGGCTATGAAGCATTACACATTACTGTAATAGGCCCTGAATCCAAATGGGTAGAAGTTCAGATTCGCTCCGACAGGATGAATGAAATAGCTGAAAAGGGGTACGCGGCACATTTTAAATATAAACAAGGGCGTATTAATGAGAACGGTTTGGAAGGCTGGCTAAACAGGTTGAAAGAAACACTGGAAAATCACAGCTTAAATGCGGTTGATTTTGTAGAAGATTTTAAACTGAATTTATACGCTAAAGAAATCTATGTTTTTACTCCAAAAGGAGATTTAAAATCCTTACCTAAAGATGCTTCGGCATTGGATTTTGCATTCTCCATTCATACGGATATCGGTTTAAAGTGCAGAGGAGCAAAAGTAAACGGGAAACTGGTTCCTTTAAGCCATACCCTAAAAAGCGGTGATCAGATAGAAGTACTTACAGCTACCAATAATAAACCCAATGTCCGGTGGCTGGATTTTGTAATTACAGCAAGAGCAAGAACAAAAATTAAAACGGCTCTAAAGGAAGAAGAAAAGAGAATTGCAGAAGAAGGGAAAGCAGTTCTGGCCAGAAAATTAAGACATTTAAAGATCAATTTTGACGAGAAAATTATCAATGAATTAGTCGTTTATTTTAAGTTAAGGACAAGCCTGGATCTATTCTTTAGAATCGGAAACGGAGCAATAGACAATACACAACTCAAAGATTTTGTAAGCCAGAGAAATAATGCATTCATCAGCTTCTTTAAAAACCGATTAAAAAGAGCTCCGTCCAAAGAGATCGTTGAAAAAGATGAAATCACAAATAAATATGATTCTTTGGTCTTTGGCATTGATGAAGAAAAATTAGATTACAAATTAGCTAAATGTTGTAATGCCATCCCCGGAGATCGTGTTTTTGGTTTTTTAACAATCAATGAAGGAATTAAAGTACACAAAAAAGATTGCCCAAATGCCATTTCATTGCAATCCAATTATGCATACAGAATCATGTCGGCAAAATGGATAGATTCCACAAAAGAAGAATTTAAAGTAATATTAAGCATAAAAGGATTTGATAATCAAGGAATTGCAAACAATCTAACACGTATTATCTCCAATAATATGAATGTGTTTATTCACAGTATCAATATCACCGGCAATGAAGGGGTTTTTGAAGGCAAATTATCAATAAGTGTTAAAAACAGAACGCAATTAGATAAATTGATAGCCCATATTAAAAAAGTAGAAGGCGTTCAAAAAGTAAAACGTGTAAATACAATGTAAGGCCCTGTAACCGGAAAATCAAAAAATCTAAATAATAACACTAAATTTGTATTTCCATAAGAGCATTTTATATGAACTCTGTTAATAATCAAGAGATAGTAAAAAAGGTATTTACCGGTTACCTAGAAGAAAACAAGCATAGAAAGACCCCTGAGAGATATGCCATTCTTCAGGAAATTTACGAAGTAGAAGAACATTTTGATATTGAATTTTTATACGTCAAAATGAAAGACAAAAATTATCGGGTAAGCAGAGCTACCCTATACAATACCATTGATTTACTATTGGACTGCGGATTGGTCAGAAAACACTTGTTTAACGGTCAAACAATGGCCCGCTATGAGAAAAGTTATTTTGATAAACAACACGACCATGTGATTATTGTTGATACCGGCGAAGTAAAAGAGTTTTGTGATCCGAGAATACAAAGTATAAAGAAAACAATTGAAGATGTTTTTGATATTGATATTCACAATCATTCACTTTATTTTTACGGAACAAAAAAAAAGACAAAAAATAACTCTAATTAACATCTCAAATGGCTGTAGATTTATTACTCGGATTGCAATGGGGAGATGAAGGAAAAGGAAAAATTGTAGATGTTCTTACTCAAAATTACGACATCATTGCAAGGTTTCAGGGAGGGCCCAATGCGGGACATACGTTACTATTTGATGGTGCTAAGCATGTTTTACATACCATCCCTTCAGGGATATTCCATGAGGAATCTTTAAACATCGTGGGCAATGGGGTAGTAATCGATCCTGTTATTTTTAAAAAAGAATTAGAGAACCTGCATATACATGCTATTGACTATAGATCCAAACTTCTGATTTCCAGAAAAGCACATTTAATATTGCCAACACACAGATTGTTAGATGCCGCATCGGAAGCTTCCAAAGGAAAAGCAAAAATTGGGTCTACACTAAAAGGAATTGGCCCTGCGTATATGGATAAGACAGGTAGAAACGGAATGCGTGTCGGTGATTTGGAATTAGAAAACTGGAAAGACAAATACAATGCTTTAACGGAGAAGCATATTAAAATGCTGGAATTTTTCGATGTGGATATTCAATATGACCTGAAAGAGTTAGAAGCTGAGTTCTCCGACGGAATAGCTATGCTAAAGACATTACAATTCGTAGACAGCGAAGCTTTTTTAAATACTGCTATGAAAGAAAAAAAACGCATTTTAGCAGAAGGAGCACAAGGGTCTTTATTGGACATTGATTTTGGTACCTACCCTTATGTAACATCATCTAATACCACTGCGGCAGGGGCATGTACAGGCTTAGGAATAGCGCCTAATAAGATCAACAGGGTTTTTGGAATCTTTAAAGCTTATACCACCCGAGTTGGATCCGGCCCCTTCCCAACGGAATTATTTGATAATGATGGTAAAACCATGGCCAAAGCCGGTCATGAGTTTGGAGCAACTACCGGAAGACCAAGACGATGTGGGTGGTTAGACTTGGTAGCATTAAAATATGCTATCCGGGTCAACGGTGTAACCGAACTGATGATGATGAAAGGAGATGTTCTTTCCGGTTTTAAAAGGATAAAAATATGTACTTCTTATATCTATAAGAATGAAAAAGTTACCTATCTGCCTTATAATATAGAACCCGAAAATGTAACGCCCGTCTATACGGAGTTTGAAGGATGGGATGAAGATTTGACAAAAATGACGGAAAAAAATCAACTTCCAAAAAAACTATTAGATTATATTGCCTTTATAGAAAAAGAAGCAGAAACCCCTGTAAAGATGGTTTCTGTAGGGCCGGATAGAAAACAAACCATTTCTGATTAAAGGCATGATCATTGTCCATATAGTTTAAAAACAATCTTTTGAGAAAAATTTTCACCATCACTTTTCTAATCATTGCAACTTTAGGATTTTCTCAAAGTAAGAGTAAGAGAATCAAAATATTGAATGCAAAAATTAGCAGTGCAAATGAAGAAAAATTTCCGGGAGCAATTATCTTAACCGGTAATGTAAAAATAAAACACGAAGGAGCTATCTTAAACTGTAACAGTGCTTTATTTTATAAGGAACGTAATTTTTTTAAAGCCTATGGCAGTGTTGTTATCAACCAGGGAGATACCATCATTCAAACCAGTGATTATGTAGATTATGATGCAAATGCCAAACAATCGCTATCCTGGGGAAATGTGGTATTAAGAGATCCGGTAATGACCCTTACTACGGACACTTTATATTTTGACAGAAAGCAACAAAAATTATTTTACGAGGATTTTGCAACGATCAGAGATCAGACCAATACGTTAAAAAGCAAAAAAGGCACCTATCTGCTCGAGCAAAAAAAGTTTACCGCAACAAGTGCCGTAACCATTGACAATCCGGAAAATCTTATCACATCACATCACCTGGATTATTATACGGAATTTGGTCATGCCTATCTATATGGCCCCTCTACTATTACCGGAAAAAAAGAAGGAAATAAGATATATTGTGAAAGAGGGTTTTACAATACCAAAACAGACATTTCCCATTTTGTAAAAAATGCAAAACTATTTTTAAAAGACAGGATTATTCAAGGGGATAGTTTGTATTATGACAAACCCAGCGGTTTTGCTTCGGCAACCCGCAATATCAAAATAACAGATACCGTGCAAAATTTTGTTGCCAAAGGGAACTATGCCGAATTGTTTCAGCAAAAAGATTCCATATTTATTATAAAACGAGCGGTAGCCATATCGGTTATAGAAAAAGATTCTATGTATATTCACGGTGATACTCTATTGGTAACCGGTAAACAAAAAGAACGAATCATAAGGACGTATCATAACGTAAAAATCTTTAAAACCGATTTACAAGGCAAATGCGATTCATTACATACCGATGAACTTACCGGAATTACCAAAATGTTCTACAACCCGGTTTTATGGTCTGAAAAAAATCAAATTACCGGAGATAGTATACTATTGTTAACAGATAAAGTGACCGAAAAATTAGATTCGTTAAAAGTTTTGAACAACTCGTTTATCATTCAAAAAGACTCTATAGATCCTCATCATTTCAATCAAATCAAAGGTCGGAATATGTATGGTAAGTTTATAAAAAATAAGCTAAGAACATTACTGGTAAAAGGAAACGGAGAAGCTGTCAACCACAATCGCAATGAAAAGGGAGTCCTGGAGACCATTACAAAACAATATTGCAGCAATATTGAATTTGAAATAAAAAATAATAAAATAGATGCTATTAAATGTATCAAACAATCGGACGGAAAAACCTATCCTCCGTCTCAATTTCCCGTTGATGATAAAAAACTACGCGGATTTGTTTGGCGCGAAGAGGAACAACCTAAAGTTATGGAAGATATTTTTATAAAAGGAAAAACAGTTCCCAAAAAAAACCGTATCAACCCTACTTCTCTAAAAGAAAATTCGCTGATACAAAAAGAAAGTACTAAAAATAAGGTAGAAGATGGCGAGATCATAAAAAATTAGCTTTCATGAAAGTTGATTTTCTAAAATACCAGGCACAAACATCATCTTCTCCGCTCTCTTTGGAAGTTTCCCGGGCAAAAGGAAGTTATATCTATGACACGGCGGGCAAAAAATACCTGGATTTTATCGCCGGAGTTTCCGTAAATAATCTGGGACATAATCACCCGGAAATAGTAAAAGCCGTAAAAAGACAATTAGAGGATTATATGCACGTAATGGTATATGGTGAGTTTGTTCAGAAACCTCAGGCAGATCTTTGTAAAGCATTAGCTGCAACATTACCGGAACCCTTATCTGTGGTCTACCTGACCAACTCCGGAACCGAAGCCACGGAAGGCGCGTTAAAATTAGCAAAACGATATACCCAAAGAACAGAGATCATCTCAACTAAAAACTCCTATCATGGAAATACACAAGGAGCGATGAGCGTTTCCGGTGCGGAGCAGCAAAATAGTGCTTTCAGGCCTTTAATTCCCGGAGTTCGTTTTATGGAATACAACAACGAATCCGATATTGATAAAATTACATCTAAGACTGCAGCAGTAATTCTCGAAACTATCCAGGGGGGAGCCGGTTTTATTGTGCCCAAAAATGAGTATTTGAAAAAAGTAAAAGAACGGTGTCATGAAGTGGGTGCATTATTCATTTTAGATGAAATTCAAACCGGAATCGGCAGAACCGGTACTTTTTGGGGCTTTGAAAACTACCATATAACTCCGGATATCATCATCACCGGAAAAGGCTTGGGCGGAGGAATGCCCATTGGAGCTTTTATTGCCAATCATGATATGATGAGCATACTAAAAGAAAACCCAAAACTGGGACATATTACCACCTTTGGAGGACATCCTGTAGTAGCAGCTGCAGGTTTGGTTGCCTTAAGAGAAATCACACAATCTAACCTAATTGCGGAAACATTAGGAAAAGAACAGTTGATCAGGAGTTTATTACATCACCCTCTGATAAAAGAGATCAGAGGAAAAGGATTGATGCTGGCCATGATAGCAGAAACTTCTAAAATTGCTACCGAAATAGTTTACCGATGTTTAGAGGAAGGATTGCTGTTATTTTTCTTACTTTTTGACAGTACTGCTGTAAGAATTACTCCGCCTCTTACCATTTCCGATGATGAAATCCGAAATGGATGTGCTATTATTAATAAGGTGTTGCATGCTATAGAAAACAATCTGTAGAGACCTTTGCAGAATTGATTTGGCAAAAAAGTTCGACACCCGAGGAAAATTTTCAACCGGAATAACCTATTGGTTTTGAGGATTTAAAATTTTCGAGAAGGAAGAAATTTGAAGTCAAATCAATTTCAATACGGAACATATCACTATTTTGCAAAGGTCTCCTGTAAATACTTTTACAAATTAAAATAAGAGCAGGATAAAGTAACATAATTTTGCATACCCCCGTATTCTATGATAAAAACAAGTAAAAGTTGAGATATTATTTTTACTAATTTATGCAGCAAATTTAAAAGTATCTACATAGGGTGTTTGTCGTTTGACAACGGCAAACACTCTTGCTATTAATTTGTTTCTAATAATGTTAACGGTACTCATTTTACTTTTGCCTTGTTTTATTCTTTTATGATAGTATAATTTCATTTCTGGGTTATGTTGTATAGCAGAAATAGCGCACATATTAATAATTGCTTTCAATTTTTTATTAGCCAAATGAGAGACTTTTGTACGTCCTTTAATACTAGTTCCAGATTGGTAAGGAAAAGGAGCAACACCACAATAAGAGGCAAACTTTCTCCAGTTTTCAAATTTTGAAAAATTGTCAGTAAACACAATCATCATTATAGCAGTTTGCATTCCTATACCTTTAACACTAGTAACAAGTTTATAGGTTTCTTTTAACATTATATTTTGGTCAATAATAGCTTGCATTTGAGTATTAATCTTGTGTATTTGTTTGGTTAGTTCTGCAATCATTTTTTGTTGAACGTCAAAGATTATTTTATACTCTTTTGCTTTATAAATTCTTTTTTGTTCTTTCAAAGTAACTTTAAAACCAGCTCTTTGTTTGTTAAGTTTTGTCCTTAAAGATAAGAGACTTTTTAGTTGTAATATACTTCTTTTAGGTAGCTTACTGGGTTTAAGTTCTTCTTTTAATCGATACCCATATAGAGCAATGCGTTTGGCATCAATTTGGTCATCCTTTCCACGAGCAATACCAATAGATCTTTTAATTTCTAAACCAGAAGCTATGAAAAAAGATAATTTTTGTTCAGTTAAAGACACAGATAATAAATGAGAGTACATTCCTGTATGTTCAAATACAAACATGGTTTCTTCTTTAGAGAAAGACGAATTTTTAAAACTCCACTTTAGCATTAATTTAAATCCAGATTTACTGTTCTCAAACTGTTGAACAATTTGTTTAGAATAGATACAAACATCAATTAATAATTTACTGACATCGATTCCGATAATTTCATTTGTTTTCATAATTTTGTAATTAGATATTAATAATAGTTACTTAAACTAAGACCTTTAATAAGGGCAGAAACTGAAATTCTATATGGTTCTAAGTAACTTTTAAAAAGAACGGAGACTAATACGGGGGATGGCTCTAAAAAGCTAGCTGGCCGCTAAAGTTCACTCCGTTCTTTTGTGTTTTTGGTTATCAACAAAATAAGAGTTATTAACAAAGAAAAAAAGAAGCAAAAAAAGAAATTTCATCATAACTATTATGTTTTTATTTTAAGTAATTATTTCTATTTGCTAATCTAAAGGATCCGTATGAATACGCTTTAAAAAATCTACTACGGAAAATAAATTCTTAAACAGGTTCTGCCTTACTCTTCGTGTATTTGTATGAATATCAATTAAAAGATCAGTGCTGGCATATGTTGTTATAAGTACCTGGTGTAACTTGTCAAAATCACTAAACTCACAAGCATTGATATAACCGATATGCTTAAACTCCTGGATATTATAAAAATACCTTGCCCCGATTCTTATGGCTGCTTCCGGCTTTTTCTTTTTCTTAACATCCAATATGGCAATATCCGATGTACTTTTTATTTGAATTGATTTTAACAGATCAAATGTATCATCGCTACTTCCATTGTTTACAAAACACAGTTTTAAATTTGTTATTTGATCTAAAGATTCAACAAATTTAATTTCACTTATCTCTTTTTCATTGTTACGAAAGATGATGATGACCCCTATTCCCATACGAATACTATTTTAATTGTTTTTCTAACCAAAAAATATTGTTTTCAAAGTGTTTTGCAGTTACTGAAATAAGTTTTGTCTGATCCAAACTATTCGGTTTACTCAAAAAATGAAACCGGTTTTCCGGTATCCACGGTTCGTTAAGCAAACTTTAAGCTCGGAACTTTTACACTCAAAACGGTATTAGCCGAACCCCCAAAACTAATATTACCCCAAAAATAGTCTGATCGTTGCTTCACTGTGAAGTCCATTCGACATATTATGAAAAAATATCGGTAAAATAAATTTTTATATCGTTTAAAGGTAGCAAGCCCAATAAGCAGATATTTTCCAAAAAAATGTCACGATACCAAAAAAGATGTACTATCAAGTGAAATAATACATTCTTTATGGCAATATGAGTTTAATACGTTACCGTTTGAGGCTGACCCGCTTATATAGGCTTTAATTGCATCGTAACTATGTAATGAATAATCTATACTGACAGGGTTTGCAATTGTAGATAGCCCCGGTAATTAGTACCATACTGTTTTTAAGAGCGTTTCTAAAAACCAAGTCGATTTTATCCAACTTTTCGTTACGTGCTTACAAGCTTTCCAACTTGAAACTTTTAACTACCCTTAAATAATGAAAACCCTGTCCCGAGATTATTTGCCTTTTGCAACTCATACCTTCGAAAACTAAAAACAGTACCCCTGTTAGTAGTAAAGCTACCCTCTTATCATAATTTCTCTAAACATCGACAAGGTTTTTGCGTGAACTCCTTCTTTTGTTGTCTTTTACTTTTGATCTTATCAGTATATATTATTCTATACCTTCTTTACTCTATAATTATTTTTTTCGTATGCTTTTCATTACCGGAAATCACCTGAACAAAATATATTCCTCTTTTAAGATCATCAGGTAATGGAACATCGTGAACCAGATTTCGGGTATCAAAATGATGTACAAAAACTTTTCTTCCGGAAATTGTATATACCTTAAGACTGGCAGTTCCCTGATGCACCAAACCGGTAACTCTGAGAGTACGATTAGCCGTTTTATACAGGTCTACATATTCTAATAAACCTTTTTCTATACTCAGCGTGCTTTGCGCCGTATGTAAGTAAAAACGGCCTGCTCCGCTTATGGCATCGGTTAACGTAACTTCATAAGAATCATCATTTATTTTTTGTACGGTATGGTTTGCCAGATCTTGCAGGTATACATCAATACCTTCGGGCAAATTATCCGCTACGGTGCTAAACGTCAGGGTTTCATTTTCGGAAGCCTTTACGGATAGCGGAACAACTATAGTTTCATAGTCAGTATCGGGTAAGCATTGCAACATAAAATCCACTCCCCTGTTATCGCTCACCAGGTGTGTATTTATGGACAAACCTGTGGAACCGGCTTCAAAAGCACCTGCATCGTATCCTACGTCCAGGCCGGTAGTGGTATTTTCCGAATACTTAAGCGTAGTAACTTTATCTAACGTACCATTAGACAAATGTACCTCGATGGCAGGAATGATAGTATTATTCGATGTTCTGGAAGAAAGACCCAGCCCCGATTGATGGTTTTGAATGCTTTCGGAAAATGTAAAATTTTCACTGGCGTCTCTGGTTCTAACCACAAAAGCTTGTCCCGGTGCCAGCTGAAATGCAGAAGATATATGGTTAACTGTCGTATACGCTGAGCCGTTCCATATATACAAAGCTGTATGCTCCGCATGCAGAGCGCTCATATTTTCTCCTAAAACATTGGTGGTGGCATTCGCATTGTTATTTGCCGGTAAATACGAAGGATACGGATTTCCTATACAACTCCAATAGTGAGTACCGCTAGCTGTTGACAATGGGGCTATAACATTTGAAGTAGCCATAGTGCCTTCAAATGTAAACTCTCCTGCAGCAGACCTGCTAAATGAATATCCTTGACCACTCACAAAATTACCTGCACCCGGTGCTGTAGTTGTCGAATAATACACCCAGCGATTTCCTACTCCTAATGTGTTATCATAGGTTCCAATTGCATATTCATTACTACCGTTAGTTCTAATAGCATTGGTACCATTTACATTGGTTGCAAAATCATTAATACCCTGTGAAGTTACGGGAGCAGCTACCAAATGCCAGTTCGCATCATCTATAAACCGTTTGTAAATAATATTTCCGGTGGCAGTACCATTCACGATTAACGACCCTCTATGACTAGCATTTGAGTTTACCGTTAAGCTACCGGCTGCACCTACTGTCAGGTTATTTACAGTTGCTCCTGTAGTAGTACTGATAACAGGGTCGTTTGTCACATTATTTATCACTACATTTTGTGAGCCGGTGGGTACTGAGTTTAAGCTCCAGTTGCCGGCCGTAGCCCAATCGGAGTTTGTGGTACCGGTAAACACATTGGTATCTATGGCATCTGTAGTAAAGATAAGAGCATTTCCGTAGCTCGTTCCCTGGCTGTTGGTTGCATATGCTCTAAATGAATATTGAGTATTCAATGACAAGCCCGAAATCGTTTCCGAAAAAGTTCCCGTACCCGATCCGTTTGTATCTGTCGTTACTCCGGTACCGCCAATAACCGGGTTTGCATTGGTAGCAGTTACCGCATATACCACTCCTCTTGTGGTTACCGAAGCACCTCCGTCTGCAGTAACATTACCACCCAAAACAGCACTGGTTCCGTATATATTAGATGCTGCAGTGGAAGCAACTGTTGGGGTAGAAGTGGTAGCATTTCCTTCTACACGTAAGTTATCTATGGCAATCTCTTCGTTACCTGCATTAGAAGAAATATTGATCTTGATTTGCAGGGTACTTCCCGAAATCCCACTGATATCAAAAGTAAACTCTGTTAATGCTACTCCAAGTGCAGTACCATCACCAATATCATCACCATTGGTATCCTGACTCAATTGCCCTGAACCATTACCCGTAAAAAGGCCTAGTTGCTGATACGCTCCCCCATCTACCGAATAAGTGATTTGTACATAATCCGGTCTAGCAGTTGTTTCATTATAAAGCTCATAGCTAGATCCTGTTGCTCCTATCAATAGCTTTAACGAGGTCAGTGTATGAGAACTGATAGTAATAGAAGCCGTAGTAATCTGTGCAATTTCCACATCGGTTCTGGCAGGCGGATTGGGAATACTACTATCTCCTGTCAGTAAACATGCTTCCTGATCGCAAGGTCCTCCGGAACCATCTACATCTTCTATGGCAAGAATATTCGAACCATTTTGCCCGGTATATGTTGACGTTGTCCAGGCAGCAGCAGTTGCAGGGGTTGCTCTTATAAGGTAATCTTGTCCTAAGTCATTAAAAAATGAAGGTTGTACGGTATAGGTAGTACCACTGGGTGCCGCTTCAAAGCTTTCGCTGTAGAGAGTCGTTTGGGCATATCCGGTGAGTACTGCCAACTGGATAAAAATAAACAATATCTGTTTCTTCATGATATATTATTTGGGTGGTTGTAAAGAAATTATTTTTAATAATTACTGGGAGGGTAGTATAAAATACAATGATACAAGCCAGTGAAGTTCATTATGAGATGAGATACCAACATTCAATGTATACCCTGTTAACTTTTATTTTACTCACTAAAAAACTGTCATTTTCTCAGTATTAATAAGGATTCAATTGCACTTTTAACTTAGAACTTTTAAACTTTAAACTGTATTACACCTTCCGTAATGAACTTCACTGGATTCAAAGAGTGTCTTTCAACAACCTTGAAACTTTCAACACTATGATATTAGGTTCGGGAAGGATATATTCCAGATGTACAGATAATATAATTAAGACCTAACGAGGGCTGCCTGATATCAATTGGAAAATATTTTCCCTCAGCAGGTTCTATAGTGACTGAAACCGGCGATTCTCCCATTTGTGCATTTGCAGAATTTGCAAAATAGTCATTGGGGGATGTACTCGACAAAAAATTTCCTTGCGGGTTATCACTATCTTCCGGGCTACCACTGTTACATAGCGGAGCAACCGTAGCTGAAACCGAATGGGTATGTGAGGGTAGATGATCAACAGTCAAAACTACGGATTCGGAGCCATAACTGGATCCTAATGGTACATTGTTTAAGCCCGTGCCGGTACCGGTACACACAGGGACTCTGGATCTTAAATCGGGCAATGCAAAAGTGGTTCTGCCATCACCCCCATAAATGGTGCCTAAGATTGAAAATAGTGCTTCATTTTGACTAATCGACCATAACTGGCCGTTGCAAAACTCCCAAAACCTCGGAGCAAAATTCCCTGCAAATATTCGGATTTCTGCTAAAAAACTATCCATAAAAATTGAATTTTAAGTTTATAAATTGATTTAAAAATTGTATTGAAGACCTGAATTTGTAGATTTACAAACCGAAATAGATTAATATATCTAGGGGTATCAAGTAGAGCAAATGTACAATAAATTTATCATTTTACCAAATAATAAATTATTTATTGTAGGGCAAACGCGCCATAAAAAGTTTCTGAAAGTTAGATTTTATTCTTATTTTTCTATAGGGTTCTATATGTTAAAGAGCGGTTTAAATATTTGACATTCAGTCAAATAATTGTTGTTTATGTGATTGATTATTTGTATATTATACTAGTAATCAATATTTTAACATCAATGTAAAACAACAATAAACTATTAACTATTTTCAGTCAAGTAGACGATCCTAGTCGTGATTTGAGGAAAGACACCATTTAAATGACATCCTCCTTATTGGTATTATTTCTGTGATTTGTGGAGGGGATTCGTGGAATGAAATGGAACAGTATGGTCTGGAAAAAGAAGATTTTCTCAAAACCTTTCTCAAACCAGATAACCGTATCCCTTCTCACGACACTTTCAACAGAGTATTTTCTGCTATCAATCCGAAGCAATTTGAATATTGTTTTATAGATTGGGTTAAAGAACTTGCTAAGTTGAATGACAAAGAGGTCGTTGCAGTAGATGATAAAACCCTCAGAGGAGCAAAAAGTTATGGTAAGAAATCACCCTAGCATATTGTCAGCGCATGGGCTAGTGAACAAAATTTAGTTCCAAGTCAAGTAAAAACCAGTGAAAAGTCAAATGAAATTACTGCAATTCCAGAATTGCTAAAGGCACGCTGTTTAGAAAATACAGTAGTAACCATAGAGGCAATGGGTTGGCAAGAGAAGATAGCAAAGATAATCATCGATAAAAAAGCAGATTAGGTGTTAGCAGTAAAAGAAAATCAGAAACAATTATATCTAGACATTGAAGATGAGTTAGATTTGCTAAAGATTTAGAGACACATATGGATCAAGATGTAGACCATGGAAAAATTGAAACTAGAGTGTGTAGTATCATCACAGATTTTAAGCACATAGAAAATATTCATAAATGGAAACAGTTAAAATGTGTCATCAAAATAGAAAGTCTGAGAGAATTTAAAAATTCTGACAAACCTATAGAAAAAACAACACGCTATTATATCTCAAGCCTTGAGGCTAAAGCTGAAGACTTTCAAAAAGCGATTCGATCACATTAGAGTATAGAAAATAAATTACATTGGACTTTAGGATGTTCCTTTCTCAGAGGATGCTTCAAGAAAACGAACAGGAAATGCAGCTCAAAATTTTGCCATACTTACCAAAATTGCCCTAAATCTGCTTAAAAATGATAAGTCGGTCAAGATTGGAGTCAAAGGAAAACGACTTAAAGCTGCTTGGAGTGATCAGTACCTATTGAAAATAATCAAAGTATGACGCATTTGCCCTGATGATTTTATTATCTGAACTCATCTTTACATTTTCAATTGTTAAAAAGCTTACCATTCAGGTAGCTGTTCCAAAATCTTTCTCTCAAATTCAATTTGATTATTGAGGAGTTTTGTTTCTATTTCCAAATAGCTCAAATTTTTTATAGCATCTGATAGTCGCACATAATCCTTTTCAGTAGTCAGGATGAGTTTCATGGCAGATGAGAGGTTTATATAAACAGTATTGATAGCAGCAATATCCGCTCCTGAAAAATGATGGTGATCAGGGTATTTCAAATGTTTATAACGGATGCTTTTCGAATCTAAAAACCGTACTAACGGAGTTGGGTTGGCAATTCCCGTAACCAGTAGAATTTCATACTTTTTTAAATCTTCAATCGCAATTTCCTTGCTTCCTTTTGTTTTATCGGGATATAAAACCGAAGAAAAGAAAACACATTGATTTCGGCTTGTTTTAAGTTTTTTCCGGATTCTTTTCTGTTCACTTTCCGATAATTTTTCAGGACATTTTGTAACCACAATGATATGTGCTCTTTTTGCGCTACTTCTGTGCTCTCTTAAATTCCCGACAGGCAACAGAAAATCATCCGTATATAAATCACCATATTTAGTTAAGAGTATGTACAATCCTGCTTTCAATTTTCGATGTTGAAAAGCATCGTCTAATAAAATAACATCGGGTTTTATTAATTTTTGCAATTGTTGAATTCCATGTACGCGATTGGCATCTACGACAACAGAAATAGCAGGAAATTTTTTAAAAAATTGTAAAGGCTCATCTCCCACAGTCTCGGCATCGTGTTTGCTATTAAGTAGAATGAACCCTCTCGTTTTTCTTCTGTAGCCCCTACTCAAAACGGCTATTTTTTTATTGCTTTGCAACAAGCGAATCAGATATTCTGTCTGAGGGGTTTTTCCTGTTCCTCCCACGCTCAAATTTCCAACAGCAATAACAGGAATAGTAAAAGAAGTTGATTTTAAAATACCCATATCAAAAAAAGCATTCCGAATGGAGGTAATCAATCCATACAAAATTGCAAATGGGAACAATAAATAACAAGCCTGCCTCATTGCTACGAAAGTACGGTAAAAATCTTAACTTTGACCTTTTGTCAATTGAGTGAATTTAATTTTTACTGATATACTGAATTATAAAAATATGTAAAATGACCATTAGAGAAGTTACAAATTATATAGAAGAACTTGCTCCGCTTGCTTATGCGGAAGATTTTGATAATGTGGGATTATTAACAGGCAATTACCAAACAAAAGTAAGCGGTATTCTCGTGGCCTTGGATACGCTGGAAGAAACCGTTGACGAGGCTATTGCAAATCGTTGTAATTTGATTGTTAGCTTCCATCCTATTATTTTTAGCGGACTAAAGAAATTAAACGGAGATACCTATGTGGAACGTGTTGTTTTAAAAGCTATTAAAAATGATATTGCTATCTATGCTACACATACGGCATTGGACAATAGTAAAAATGGAGTGAGTGCTAAAATAGGTGAAGTTCTGGGGTTAGACAACCTACAAATTTTAATTTCTAAAAAAAGGATTATTCATAAGCTAACCACTTTTGTTCCTGTTGCAAATGCCGAGCAACTCAAAAAGGCATTATTTGAAGCCGGTACGGGAAATATTGGAAACTATGACCATTGTAGTTTTTCTGTAGAAGGAATGAGTACTTATAGAGGGAATGAAAATGCAAATCCCGTTATTGGAGAAAAAGGAAGTATTCATTCTGAAAAAGAAGTAGCAATTTCCGTAGTTTATGAAAACAAAAATGAGCAACGAGTTTTAAAGGCCCTGCAAAATAATCATCCGTATGAAGAAATAGCCTATGATATTGTGGTGACAGAAAATGTACATCAGAATATAGGTATGGGAATGTCAGGGACACTACCCAATCCTATGAATGAAAAAGACTTTCTTGTTTTCATAAAAAAAACGATGAAGACCGCCTGTATCAGGCATTCAAATTATACCGGAAAAAAGATTCGAAAGATAGCAGTTCTGGGAGGTTCGGGAAGTTTTGCTATTTCAAACGCTATTCGTTGTGGAGCAGATGCATATATCAGTGCAGATTTTAAATATCATGATTTTTTTAAAGCAGAAGGAAAAATGCTTCTGGCAGATATCGGGCATTATGAAAGCGAGCAGTTTACAAAAAATCTTTTGCATGAATATCTTACAAAAAAAATTGTTAATTTTGCAGTTGTTTTATCAGAAAAAAGTACAAATCCTATTTACTATATATAAATTATGGCCAAGAAGAAAGAAATTAGTACGGAAGATAAATTAAGAGCACTATATGATTTGCAACTAATTGACTCCAGAATTGATGAAATTAAAAATATGAGAGGTGAATTACCTCTTGAAGTAGAAGATCTGGATGACGAAGTTACAGGATTAAATACCAGGCTTTCAAATTTAGCTGAAGACGTTTCTAATTTGGAAACTGATATCAATAACAAGAAAATTACTATTGATCAGTCCAAAGCTTTAATGAGTAAATATGAGGAACAACAAAAGAAAGTGCGTAATAACAGAGAATTTGATTCATTATCTAAAGAAATTGAATTTCAAGAATTGGAAATAGAATTGGCCGAAAAAAGAATTAAAGAATACAAAGCTAAGATTGAGCAGAAAAATGAAGTTATTGGATCTACTAAAGAAAAATTAGAGCAACAACAACAGCACTTAGGTCATAAGAAAAAAGAACTGGAGGCCATTTTAAAAGAGACCGAAAAAGAAGAAAAATTATTACAAGAAAAATCCAAAGAATTTTCCGCCTCAATAGATAATTATTTGTTACAAGCATACAAGAGGATTAGAAACAAAGTAAAAAATGGTCTGGCCGTAGTTTCCATAGAAAGAGGAGCTTCCGGAGGATCTTTCTTTACTATTCCACCTCAGGTTCAATTGGAAATTGCCAATCGCAAGAAAATAACTACTGATGAGCATAGTGGAAGAATTTTAGTGGATGCTGCACTGGCTGCCGAAGAGAGAGAAAAAATAGACAAACTTCTTGCTTAGTATTTCTTACCGTTAATTAATTTGTTTTAGAATTATAGCTAAACTTAAAGTATAAAAAAACTGCTGAGTGTATCACCAAATTTTCATTTGATACTTTTCGTTAGCACCCATTCGTCTCTATTGGGTTTAAGCCCGGACTGGACTTAGGTTATTTTATCATAAATATAATTTATACTTAAATAAAAAATATAAATAAAAATTATCCGAGTATTATCGTAAATTTGTCACAATTCATAATAACTAATCTATCAAAAATGGAAAATAATACCGGTGACAAAAATAAATGCCCTTTTATGGGTGGAGAGTTAAAACAAAGTGCAGGTGGCGGAACATCTAATAAAGATTGGTGGCCTAATCAGCTAAAATTAAATATTTTAAGGCAGCACACTTCAGCATCTGACCCTATGGGCAACCATTTTGACTATGCTAAAGAGTTTAATTCTCTTGATTTACAAGCATTAAAAAAAGATTTGTTCCATCTAATGACCGATTCTCAAGATTGGTGGCCTGCCGATTATGGTCATTATGGTCCTTTATTTATTCGTATGGCCTGGCACAGTGCAGGAACCTATCGTATTGCAGACGGTCGTGGTGGTGCAGGTTCGGGAACGCAACGTTTTGCTCCGCTCAACAGTTGGCCGGACAACGGAAATTTGGATAAAGCACGCCTATTATTGTGGCCGATTAAACAAAAATACGGAAAGAAAATCTCATGGGCAGATTTAATGGTTTTAGCGGGCAATTGCGCTTTGGAATCAATGGGTTTTAAAACTTTTGGTTTTGCCGGCGGACGTGAAGATGTCTGGCAGCCGGAAGAAGATATTTATTGGGGTTCTGAAACAGAATGGCTCGGAGATAAACGGTATACCGGTGATCGCGAGTTAGAAAATCCGCTAGGTGCCGTACAAATGGGGTTGATTTATGTAAATCCCGAAGGGCCAAACGGTAATCCGGATCCGATAGCTTCCGGTAGAGATATTCGTGAAACATTTGGTCGTATGGCTATGGACGATGAAGAAACCGTAGCACTTGTTGCCGGTGGACATACATTTGGTAAAGCTCACGGTGCGGCAGATCCGGATACATATGTTGGCAGAGAACCTGCAGGAGCGAGTATTGAGGAGCAAAGTAAAGGTTGGAAAAATACCTATGGCAACGGTCATGGAAATCATACGATTACCAGTGGTATAGAAGGCGCATGGACTCCAAACCCAATACAGTGGGATCATGACTATTTTAAGGTTTTATTTGAATACGAATGGGAATTGACTAAAAGTCCTGCCGGAGCATATCAATGGAAACCTACAGCGGTTTCTGCTGCAGAAAAAGCTCCGCAGGCACACGATGCAGCAAAAACACAAGATTTAATGATGACTACTGCAGATATGGCCTTAAAAATGGATCCTATCTATGAAAAGATTTCCAGGCGTTATTATGAAAATCCCGATGCATTTGCCGATGCTTTTGCGCGTGCTTGGTTTAAACTGACACATCGTGATATGGGGCCGGGTACTCGTTATTTAGGTCCTGAAGTTCCTAAAGAAGAATTGATCTGGCAAGACCCGGTTCCTCCGGTTACACATCCCTTAATCAATGATACGGATATAGCTTCATTGAAAAGGAACATATCCGACTCAGGCTTGTCTATATCTCAATTGGCAGCTACTGCATGGGCTTCAGCTGCTACTTTCCGGGGATCTGACATGCGGGGCGGTGCAAATGGAGCAAGGCTGCGTCTGTCTCCGCAAAAATACTGGGCGGTGAATAATCCTTCTCAATTAGCTAAGGTTTTAGAGACTTTGCAAAGTATTCAAAAGGGATTTAACAGTGCTAATGAGACTCAAATCTCTTTAGCGGATATAATTGTTTTGGGCGGATGTACCGGTATTGAAACAGCAGCTAAAAATGCCGGCTATACTGTATCAGTACCTTTTACACCCGGCAGAACAGATGCTTCTAAAGAGCAAACAGATGTTGCATCATTTGCTGTTCTTGAACCGATAGCCGACGGATTTAGAAATTATGTCAAAACCAAACATACGTTATCAACAGAAGATTTGTTGGTTGATAAAGCACAATTACTGACACTAACTGCTCCGGAAATGACTGTTTTAGTAGGAGGGATGCGTGTTTTGAATATCAATTTTGACAATTCTAATCACGGTATTTTCACAAACAATACCGAAAAACTCACCAATGATTTCTTTGTAAATCTTCTCGATCTGGGAACATCCTGGAAATCAATTTCAAATGATGATAGTCTATTTGAAGGCAGTGATCGAAGTACGGGAACTATTAAATGGACGGCAACCAGGGCAGATTTAATTTTTGGTTCAAATACGGAACTTAGAGCCATTGCAGAAGTGTATGCATCCGAAGATGCTAAAGAGAAGTTTGTACAAGACTTTGTTGCTGCATGGAATAAAGTGATGAGTCTGGATCGTTTTGATATCGCTTAATGAATTCATTTAAACTTTTTCAATTTGCTAAAAAATTACTGTTTTCCGCTCTGTTTTTGTCTTTTTTCCCTTCCGTAGCGCTGCTATGCAACTCAAAAAATCCTTCAACAGCCCTAAAAACTTCTAATTTTCGCTTAAATCCAAAAAGTTTAAATGAGTTCAATATGATCTTTTTGACCATTCTTTAAAAGATTATCATTTTTTTAGAGAATGGTCATAAGGGCTAAATCAAAATAACTTGGCATAAATAAAATCTGTTGATACATTTTAAAACAAGATCGCTACGCTACTGGAATTAAGACAGTCATGATTCTTGGTTCTAGCGTTAACAGGTTTTTAAATGGTAGCTTTCGTATTGGTTTGGCTATATTTTCAGTCTAATACCAAAATGAATACTAAAGGACAAATTTGTGTAAAAAACACGTAAGTAATATTAATACCTGTATACTATAGCATTGATATTCATTCCTGCTCCTACAGAAGCTAAAATAACGACATCTCCTTTTTCTACTCTCTTTCCTTCAATTTTATTTTTCAATACTAAATCTAACAACGTTGGAACGGTAGCTACCGAACTATTGCCTAATTTATGAATACTCATAGGCATAATTCCTTCGGGAATTGGTTTTTTATACAATCTAAAGAAACGCTTGATAATGGCTTCATCCATTTTTTCATTGGCTTGATGAATAAATACTTTCTTTACTTCATCTATGGAGACATCACTTTTATCCAAAGCCATTTTCATAGCATTGGGAACGTTATTTAAAGCAAATTCATAAATTTTGCGCCCGTGCATTTTTATATAGCGCACATCCGGGTCTTCTTTTTTATCAAAAGAATTTCCAAAAAATAAATGGTATGCTTCTTCTTTGGCAAATGTTTGTGAGGCATGGCTAATGATACCGGATGTTTCACCTTCTTTCGCTTCCAAAATACATGCACCGGCTCCATCGCTGTATATCATGGAATCCCTGTCGTGCTTGTCTAAAACTCTTGATAGCATTTCTGCTCCTATAATCAATGCTTTTTTTGCAATGCCACTTTGTATAAAAGCATTCGCTTGTATAACACCTTCTACCCATCCCGGGCATCCAAACAAAATATCGTAAGCAACACAATTGGGATTTTTTATCCCCAATCTATACTTTACCCTGGTCGCCAAACTAGGCAGAATATCGCTTTGAATGGTTTTATTTCTAACATCTCCAAAATTATGTGCCAGTATGATATAATCTAATTCTTCCGGGTGAACTCCGGCATTTTCAATCGCTTTTAAAGAGGCAAAATATCCTAAATCCGAAGCATTATATTCATCTTTTGCATATCTCCTTTCTTCTATTCCTGTAATGGTTTTAAATTTATCTATAATCACCTCATTGGTACTTTCGAAATCGGAGCCGTCTGAATTTAAGAAACGATGACTGCTAAATTTTTCGTTTTCTTTTTTTACAGACGGTATATGTGTACCTGTTCCTGTAATTACTGATGAATACATATATTTAATTTGTATTGGTAATGGCAAAAGAACAAGTTTTAATGCTCTAAACCTATATTTTTTATGATATTTTTAAAATTTTTATTAATATATTAAATTATTTTCAATAATGTTAATATATTAATAGATTTCTACTTCATATTTGAGAATATGATAATCGTACAGTTGTAAGGTTTGAAAGCTTTATAAAAGTTTACCTAACTCTTTTAAAACATTCAGAAAACAGCAATTCAGCAAATTAAAAAAGGCTCTAGTTTAAATTAGGTATTATATCTTAATCCCTTGATGTTACCAGGTTTTGAATATCTTTTGGATTTAATTTTGAGGCAAAATTCAATAAAAAGAATGGAAAACTCATATTTATCAACACTATTTCAAACTAGAGCCAAGTATAAGTGAGGTTTATAATCCGACTTTTTTCGAGAAGATTACAATACACATTCGGTATTTACAGAAAAAGTTCGCATAAAAACTATCCGGGATTACCAAAATGCAGTTATAAAAATAGAGTCAAAAACGATGTTTGACCAAACTTAGTAGTACCTGTTCTTATTAGTACAATTGTATTTTTTCAGTTTGCCGGTAAGAGTTTAAGAAATAAATCAGCTCAAAAATTTATAAAATGAAAAACTTTCATAAGGTCGTCCAAAAAGTAATTTTTAGACGACCTTTTTAGTTTAAGGGATTAAAAAATTAGTTTATTTAAAACCCAGCAAACTGTTTTTCAACTTCCTTTGGTGATGCAAAATAGGCTTGCTTTACTTGCGCGGACATACTGTCCGGGAAAATATCTTCCTCGCCCTTAGCAAGTTGCTCTACAACATTCTTAGCTAATAATTCCGGTGTGTCTTTAGGCACACCTTCAAAATCTTTGGTCATATCCGTATCAATAGGCCCAGGATAAATACCTACAACTAAAACTGGTGAATCTGATAATTCGCCACGTAAACCTTGAATCATACTATGCACAGCTGCTTTAGATGCTGAGTATCCATTGGCAACAGGCATGTTTCCTAATCCTACTACAGACGAAACGGTGGCAATAGCTGCGTTATCATTTTTTTCAATAATTGGCAAAAAAGCTTGTGTTAATCGGGCAACACCTAATACATTTACCTCAAAATTCTGTAACATTGTTTCCAGCATATTTTCTGCTTTGTAGTTACCCGTAATCAAAACACCGGCATTGTTAATTAATACATTAACATCTGATGCCTCTTGAACTACAGCTCTTATTGAAGTCTCACTGGTTACATCTAGTTGCACCGGGATTAACCTGTCACCATATTGTTCTTTTAAACCAGCAAGGCTTTCGGGTTTTCTTCCGCCAGCATAAACTTTTACAGCACCATTGTTTAATAATTCTTCGGTAATAGCCTTACCAATACCACGATTTGCGCCACTTACTAAGGCAATTGTTTTTTTAATAGAGATTTTGTTTTTCAATTGTGAACTTTTTGTTATTAAAATTATGTTTTTAGCTATTAAGCTCTTATTGAGAATTCTTTATAGTAAAACCTTACAATATTGCCATCTTTTGATGACGGGAAAGGTAAAAACTTTTCTTGTACTATTCACTTTACAAATAACATTTTTTGTGTTAAAAACACATTTCGCATTTTCCTTGAATTAATATTTGTGAGGCTGTTACTTCCCGATTAGGAATTTCAGGAATATGCACTTCAACAGATAAGCAATCAATTTTACCACAATCAACACATTGAAAATGAGGATGTATATCAGTATGTTCAAACTTTGAACAATCCTTACATTTTGCATACCATTTAATGCCATTAGTACCTAAAAATGAGTGTAAAACACCATCATCTTCTAATTTATCCAACACACGGTATATAGTAGTTTTGTTTACCTTTGAATTGAGTCTTTTTATGAGTTCAATAACAGAAATGGCACTTGTTTCATTTTGAAACTCATTCAACAACATTGCTACCGATTGTGTTTTTCTAATGATTCCCATAGTACAAATTTATTACAACTTGGTTGTAATAACAAATTTAATTATTATATTTGCAACTTACTTGCATTAATTTAAAATACGAGTGAAATTAACCTTAAATAGTCCTGATACTTTTGGAACTTTAGCGAGTGTACTTTGTGTAGTACACTGTTTAGCTACACCCTTACTCTTTTTGGTTCATAGTTGCTCAATAAGTCATTGTAAGACAACACCTGTTTGGTGGAAAAGTTTAGATTATTTTTTCTTAACAATTTCGTTTTTTGCCATATATCGCTCTGCCCAAACCACATCCAAAAATTTTATGAAATATGCTTTATGGACAAGTTGGGCCATACTATTTATTCTAATTATTAATGAAAAAATGCAATGGGCTTCTATAACGGAAATTGCTACTTATTGCACAGCGTTTACATTGGCAGGATTGCATATATATAATTTGAATTATTGCCAATGTAAAACAGATAATTGTTGTACCAAAAATGAATAAAAACCAGATTGAAATAATTGACGATAACCATATTCCTACAAGTGTAGAAACTCCATTACGTTCTGATGCCTTTAAAAAATCGGATGATGAAAAAATAAAAACGATTCAACATCATTTTGGAAAAATTACGGAAGAGTTAGGGCTCGATTTATCGGACGATAGTCTTTCCGGAACACCATATCGTTTTGCTAAAATGTATGTAAAAAACTCTTTTACGGCTTAAACCCAAAAAACAAACCAACACTTTCTACTTTCGAGAATAAGTATGGTTACAAAAAAATGCTGGTTGAACAAAATATTACTATTGATTCAGCAGGGTAAACGCATTAAAGTTAACATGTTTTTAATCAATACTTTATGATTTTTTGATCCAAGTTAACCTGTAATTATTTTCAAAAAAATGAATAATCATTAAAGGTAAGTTTAAAAAATTACGAATAAAATCCATTATTAAATGTCAATTCTTTAATGAAAAATTAGTTTTACTGATATATTCATAAAAGTTTAATGCGTTTGCCCTGATTGATTCAGCTTGTGAGCATCATTTTTTGCCTATAATAGGCTATGTGCACATTGCTTATTTACCTAAAGAAAAAGTCATTGGGTTATCAAAAATAAATCGCTTAGTAGATTACTATGCACATCGTCTATAAGTTCAGGAACGGTTGTCTTTACAAATCATTAAAGATTTACAAAATGTATTAGAAACAAAAGATGTAATTGTTATGGTTGTTGCTAAGCATTTATGTGTTTCATCAAGAGGAATTAAAAAAGATCAAAATAGCTTTACTACCACCTTAGAATACGGTGGATGTTTTCAAAATGAAACTATTCGAAAAGAGTTTTTGAACATTGTAAACAATCAAAAAATAGAAAAATGATTGATAAAAAACTCCCTGTAACCTATAGTAAAATTTATAATAGATATAACGACAGTTTAGTAAATATTTATCCTGATTTACTTTGTTTAGAGAAGCATTATTTGAACTAAGAACCAATGGAATACAGTAGAAGAAAGTTCATTTCTTTTTTAGGAAAAGCTAGTTTAGGAGTCGTAATAGCACCATCTCTTTTGATGGGTTGTAAAGGTACACTATCCAACGAGCGGTTACAACAATTGAAAGACCTCGTTTTACAAAACTTATCACCTTCCAGCAAAGATGACTTACAGCTGGTAAACGGTTTGGGTTATCACGTAGTTGTAAAATGGGGCGATAAGATTAGCGATCAAGATACTTTTGGTTTTAATAATGATTTCACTTGTTTTATTCCTTTTGATAAAAACAATCCCAAAGATGGCTTATTGTGGGTAAATCACGAATATGTAAACCCTCTATTTGTTTCAGATTATGACTTTAGAAACCCTAAATTAAAACGAACCAAATCACAGGTGGATAAAGAAATGTTATAATGTAGGAGGAAGCATTGTACGTATTAAAGAAGAAAACGGAAAATAGACAGTAGTCAAAAATGACCCGCACAACAGGCGAATAACAGCTCAAACGCCTATTCAACTCAATTGGGATACACCAATACATGGAAAAAATACTGTAATGAGTACCCTTGCTAATTGTTCGGGCGGAATTACACCATGGAATACATTTTTAACTTGTGAGGAAAATTACGATGGCTTTTATGGCGAAACAGTTTATGACGAAAATAATCAACCGAAGCATATACCCAGTTACTATTACGGTTGGGAAAAATTCTATAACTATCCGCCTGAACATTACGGTTGGGTAGTAGAAGTAAATCCAAAAGATGGAACAGCACAAAAGCATATTGCTTTGGGAAGATTTGCCCACGAATGTTGTACATTATATGAATTAAATGATAAGAGGATAGTAGCTTATACAGGAGATGATAAAAATGATGAGTATTTATATAAATTCATTTCTTCCAAACCATAATCTTTAAAAGAAGGTACATTATACGTAGCTGATATTATTAATGGAAAGTGGGTAGCTTTAGATTGGAAAAGTCAACCGGTTTTGAAAAATAAATTCAAAGACCAGACCGAAGTGCTAATCAGAACAAGAGACACTGCAAAATTATTAGGTGCTACACCATTAAATCGCCCTGAAGATATTGAAATAGACCCTATAACAGGAAATATCTTTGTGTCATCAACAAATAATACTGATAAGGAGGATTATCATGTATCTATTTTAAAAATTGAAGAAACAGGCAAAGCTTTTGATACACTGGCCTTTAAAGCTTCTACATACAAAGCTGGCGGTGAAGAAAATGGTTTTTCTTGTCCTGATAATCTAGCTTTTGACTTGGCTGGAAACCTGTGGATAACTTCAGATATGTCAGGTAGTAAAATGAACAAAGAAAATAGTCCTTATCTACCATTTAAAAACAATAGGAGACCTTTGCAAAATAGTGATACATTCCGTATTTGAATTGATTTGACTTCAAATTTCTTCCTTCTCGAAAATTTTAAATCCTCAAAACCGTCAGGTTACTCCGGTTCAAAATTTTCTTCGGGCGTCGAACTTTTTTGTCAAATCAATTCTGCAAAGGTCTCAATAGCTTATTTGTAATTCTCAGATAGCAGGGAAGGTAATTCGGGTAGCATCAGCACCAAGAGATGCCGAGCTCACGGGGCCATGGTTTTCACCGGACGGAAAAACTTTATTTTTAAGTGTTCAACATCCGGGCGAACAAACAAAAGATATAAACAATCCAACAAGTCGTTGGCCTCTTGATAAAGATAATATTCCCAAGCCTTCTGTTGTTGCCATAACAGGAGATTTAATTGAGAAGATGAACAATATGTTATAAGTACATACATCAAGTACCTATGAAACATAACCTTACAGAAAAGATGCGTCAAATGAAAAAGGAAGTAATGAAGCTACAGATGCGACTTTTACAATCTTGCCCGTCTCTCCTCTAAAGAGTACTGCTATAGGTTCTTTTTGATTTATTTCATATTCTAACAGCGTTTGCCTGCAACCTCCGCAAGGGCTAACAGGCTTATTTACAGCTGTATTTAATGAAGTAGCTGTAATGGCTATTTTTTTAATTTTTATATTAGGATAATCAGTGCCTGCTTTCCATACAGCCACCCTTTCCGCACACATCCCGGAAGGGTATGCTGCGTTTTCTTGATTGCTTCCTGTTATGATTTGATTATTTTCTAATAACAATGCAGTTCCTACTTTAAATTTTGAATAAGGAGCATAGGCTTTTTTAGTCGCTTTTAATGCTTCTGTTAATAAATTTCGCTCTTGTCCCGATAGTTCGAAAAGTTCATCGTAAATAATAGCAGGCGGAGATATGGTCATTTTTTTCATTCCATACGTTGAACTCGTTTATACTTTTTCATTTGTTGATTATCCTTTACTACTCCTGATAGTGTGGATAAATATTCAATGGATTATTAAAAAATTGAAAGATTTCCATAATGTTTTCATAATTCTTCTTACGCCATCTTAACTTTTATTTTTCCTAAAAATACAGTTTAAATGAGTTCATTAAGAAATCTCGAAAGTATTAATAATCTTCATAAATTTCTCCTAAGTCAAAAGACAATGAAAAGCGCAATGAGTTTTCTAACGGGTTGTTTACATCGGAAGCATTAATTAAATAGGATAAATCTATATTCAATGCATTGGTTTTAAAACCGGCTCCTAATGTATAGTATTGGCGGTTTCCTTTTACTTCGCTTTCATGAAAATATCCTGCTCTCAGAGCAAATGCATTGTTATATAGATATTCGGCTCCCAAAGCGTAGGTAATTTCTTTTAACTCTTCACTAAAACCTCCCGGGGCATCTCCAAAAGATTGAAAGATTCCCGATACCCACCCCACATTATCGTCCTGACCGGCTATAATAGCTCCTGTACTATCTCTGGTAGGAGGTGTGGGTACTAATAGCTTGGTAAACTCTACATTTACACCAATCAAATTATAATCATCTAAAATAAAATCAAAACCACTGCCTAATTTAAGGTTGGTTGGTATAAAATCTTCTTGCCCCGGTACGTAAGAAACTTTGGGGCCTATATTTGCTATATTGAATCCGAACCTGTAACGCCCGTTAAACGTCCCGTAGTTTTCTTCTTCCGACTGATAGTACCCGGAAACATCTACGCCGAAAGAATTGATAGGTTGTATGTTAGATGTAGTTCCCGTGAATGCCAAATTGGATCTAAAGTACCTTAAACTTACCCCCATAGAGAATGTCTCACTTAACTTTAGGGCATACGTTCCGGATATGGTGAGTTCATTAGGATTAATAGTTCCGGTAGGATTTCCCTGGTTATCTGTTAAATCTACCTGCCCCAGAGAGAAATATCTAAACTCGCCCCCCCAGGCAGCATTTTCGCTAAATCTGTTAATATATGAAGCACCTCCAATAAAAATATCATCTGTCAAGTTACGCAGCCAAGGAGAATAATTGAAACCAATTTGTATTTGTCTTGAACTAAAAGCAATTTTAGAAGGGTTGTGAAATAATGAGTTTGCGTCTGCAGATGTAGATACTCCTACATCTCCCATTCCACCGGCCCTGGCGTCAGGTACAATTAATAAAAAGGGCGTTGCGGTTGTAATCGCATTGGTTGTTTGTGCACTTGCTTTTGACAAGAATAAAGCCCCAATGATCAGATAAAATCCTAATGTTCTCATATTTTTAGTTTTGTTTCATTTTTACAAATATCCAAATAATTTATTTATTGCAGTATGACTAATTTTTCGTATTTCTGGGAAACCAGATTACTAATGGTTGATCTGACCATAAGTTTGTATATATACACTCCTTTTCCAATTTTGTTTCCAAAATCGTCTAAACCATTCCAGGTAATATTTCTTGAGAGGTGTCCTGTAGTTTGTACACTTTGATTAATGGTTTTTACCAATTTTCCGGAAACTGTAAACACTTGTACCTGAACTTCTAAAGGTTCATTAGGTTTGTTATGATTGAACCAAAACTCCGTGTAATTGACAAAAGGGTTTGGGTAGTTTAACACATTCTCCAAATTTAAAATAGCATCGCTTACTACTACGAAGTTCAACGTTGCTTCCGAAGAATTATTGTAGGTATCCCATGCTTTTAATTTCAGGGTATGTGGGCCTACTGTCAAATTTCTTAACCTGTGGGTAACTCTTCCTTTGGTAAAATCATTTAATTCCGTTTCATAAAAGTCGTTTAATATGATAGGGTTGGATTCATCTCCGTCTAAAATAGCCACAATATCGTGATCTACTGACGTGATAGATGTATTGATTCCGCTTTCATCTGATAATAATGCGATTAAATTGGGCGAAGTATTTGTATTTCCGCCATCTATAAACGATTCGTCATTCATAAACAATTGTATTTCGGGGCCTGTATTGTCAGCAGGGGCATTTTCATTAATCCCGCCCACCACAACATCCAGGTTATATCCTGCTTTGTCAATTTGCTGGTCAGTAGCATAAAAACTCAATTTCCCTTTTCCGTAAGCTATCCTAATATCCTTGGGCACAATAAAATCAAAATTAAATACGCCATTTTCTACGCTTGCCTTTCCTGTAAATAGTTTGCTTTCCTGCGAATCAAAAGTGACAGATATCCCAAAACCATCATTATCCAGTGTTCTTTTATCTACGGGTTTATCATATACCGTTGTAGATAATGTGCCGTTAAAATTTGGTAGAACCGTATTGGTATTGTCCGTAACGATTCCTTCAAAACGTACTCTTGACAGTGCTTTTAGTGTATCCAAAGATTGAGAAACATCTATTCCATTCATTTTGGTAATGAGAATATTTGATGATGGAATGGCTAATTTCATTGCCGGGTCTCCCAAATAATAAATAAAGAATTTCTGTTCGCTTGAAGTAAATTCATTTTTTGTTTTTGCCAAAGCTTCTGCAATGGTCAGGTCTTCACCTTCAAATTCCAGTAAAATACGAATTAAATCTTCATTAAAATTCTGTCCCACAGTGATAAAGACCTCTCTGGTGGTGGTTATCATACTTACTGCCCCTCCTTGGCTATTTTTAAAGGTCAATTCTCCTGCTGTTTCTCTGTTCGGGTTGTCAAACCTTGTAAATTCGCATGTAATGGTAATGAGTAAAGGAAGTGTATTTTCATTTAAAAATGATTGAATTTGCGGCCTGTCCAGAATTCTTTCCGAAGCAAATCCGTCTTCTCCTCCATGTCCAAAATAATCGAGTAATAAAGTACCTTTCTCAAAGCTGTTTGTAATGGCAAGGTTTACATCGGGGTATCTTTCGCCTCCGGAAGATGTTTGCTGAGTAAATGCATCTGCATATATCTTATTAACATTAAATACGGGTTTGTATCTCTTTATGGAATCTGCAATTTTTTCTACACCTGATTGTATTGCTATATCCGAATTGGCATCAATATCGTCGGAAAGCAGAGTGATCACATTTCTCCAGTCTCCCAAAGATTGTTGTCCGTAGTAGCTGATTATTTTATTTACTGCCTCTCTGGCTTCCTGTATGGTAGTTACCGGAATTCTACCTGTGGCTATATCTACGGTATGTGCACTGACCATAGTACCTTCATTTGGATCTAACATTGCAAAGAAATCATCCGATACATAGGAGGTAGCTAAATTAAAACTCTCTATAGCCTCATAAACCGGTACTATATTATTATTATTTACAATCCTGTCTTTGTAGTCATAAGAGCTATCTCCAAAAAAGCATACGTATTTTAATTTTTTATCTGCGGCTGTATTCGTATCGTAAAGTCTTTTTATAAAATCTCTAATTCCCGTGATGTCTTTTGAGCCCGATGAAAATTCGTTATATATTTCGTCTAACAGTACTACTTTTGTCGTATAATTAGAATTGGTTTCATGATAACTGGCCAATCTCTGCGCCTCGGAAGAAAGTTCACTATTGGTTATGATCAAATAGTTAATATCCTGTAATGCATGTAAATTCTGGTTGGCAATATTTCCATTAGTTACGGCTTCGGGTGTATAGAAATCGGATTGATTTAACAATATATATTCCTTGAGCAGGCCGCCATTTTCTTTAAATGTAAAATTTGTTGCCGCAGATTGGTTTTCTATCATTCTCGGGTTGATGTGGTCCGATACATCCCAAATTTGAAAAATATTTGCAGCGTTGTTAATTTGATATTCTACGACATTACCACCGGCATTTGCAGCATCAAAGCTTCTAAAGGCAAATTGTTGTTGATTTGCGATTAAATTCTTTTTTCCTTTAATTTCTATATAATCCAAATACGCTCTTGCAGAGGGGTTTCCGTTATTATTATAGGTAATCGTAACCGATATATTTTCGTTTGTATTCGCAATGGTAGTTGTTCTGTCTCCTGCACGCGCTAATGTCAAACCCGAGACCGGTGCATAATTTAAGCTATATACATTCTGGCCATTTACGCTTACATCCATGGAAGAAGCCAGGGCTGATGCGGCAACACCTCTTACTTTTACCGTTATGCTTTCATTTTGAACCACATTTGGAAAGGGAATGACAAAAGTTCGCTCATGCTCTACATTAAAGTCTTCTCCGAACCATTGTCTTCCGATTGCAAATAAATTTACATTTTCTTTTTCGTAAAAAATATAGTCATCAAAAGTAGTTACTTGCAGTGTGGTCGGTTCGGTTACAGGGGTTGCAGTAGTGATTCTTTTTCCGTCCGTATCATCGACTTTAATAAAGTAATATGCTTTATCAGAATAGATATTTTGCCTGTGTGCGGCTGAGTTAGAGGCAGGGTTTACTACCCAGTCATGGGGTCCTTTTGCATAAAACAATATATAATCGGTATTGTCAAAAACTCCATCGGCTTCTCCTGCTACATAAATAGCATTTTCTTGTAGGGAATCGTATCTGAAATCGCTGTTTCGTTCGGGTAACAGGTTTCCTCCGTTGCCGTAAATATGTATTTTCCTGGGGTCCAAATTATTGAGAGAAACGCCTATTTGTGCCAGTAAATTTCTATCTATTCTAAATACGCCTGTCGTATCTACTGAGAATTTATACCAGTTTCCCTGTGACAATACACTATCCGAATTTTGAGAATATACAGCCGATGTTATTAAAAAAATAATACCCAATAGTAATCTTTCTTTCATCTATTTAAGTTTAATTGTTTTTTCATCTATCAGATATAATTTACTATGAAATAGCTTTTGTTGGTATCAAAAATTGTTCTAATTCATTTTACAATGAGTTCGACATATCAAATAACGAAAATTAAAAATAAATATTTTAATCTATATGATGTCAGGTATACTAAAATTCAAATAGCATCGTTAGATAGTAAAATCGGTGAGTAATCATCAGGTTATTAAAAAGTTTAAATGTTATTGTTTAATTTTATTTTTGTTGTAAATTGCGAGGCTGAATAAGAACCCTATTATTTTTAAATAGAATATGAAAAACCTATTAAAAGTTACTGTTTTTTTAACGATAGTTACACTGGTAGCCAGCTGTAATCAGAGTAAAAGTAAGTCTTCCTTGACAGGTTGGAATTTTAATGATCCGAAATATGGTAATTACTTAAACGGAGGTTCTTTTAAAGGCCAAAAAACTCCTGACGGTATGGTTGCCATAGAAGGGGGTACATTTACAATGGGTCAGGTGCAAGATGATGTGATGTTTGATTGGAATACTACTCCAAGACAAATGCATGTTCGTTCGTTTTATTTGGACGAGGCGGAAGTAACCAATGAAGAATACCATTTATACTTACAGGTTATCAGACAGGTTTTCCCTCCGGAAGAAGAGCAATACAAACATGTTTACAAAGCAGCATTACCAGATACTTTAGTGTGGAGAAAAAGTTTAGGTAATACGGAATTGTTAATTGAAAACTACCTAAGGCATCCTGCATATAAAGATTATCCCGTAGTAGGTGTGAGTTGGCTACAAGCTGCACAATATTGTAAGTGGAGAACAAATGCGGTCAATATGAAAATACTTATTGATAAAGGGGTATTAAGCAATGTTTTAGCTACGGATACCATTCGAAATTTTTTTGATACCGATGTGTATCTAGAAGATCCTTATGCATTATTTAACGGAGATTCTGCAGTATATAAAAAAGGGTTGCCTGTTAAGAAAATAAGAAAAAAGGGAGAGTCAAGACCTAAAAAAGGATCTTTCACAGGAAGGCAGGTAACTTCTTTTGACGGAATTCTTACTCAAAAGTTTAGATTACCCACTGAAGCGGAATGGGAGTATGCTGCAAAGGCTACTATAGAAAACAGAGAATATAATATTGTAAGGGGTAGAAAAAAATATGCCTGGAACGGTAGGTATACCAGAGATAAGTCTACGAGATACAAAGGAGATCAACTAGCTAATTTTAAACAAGGTAATGGAGATTATAGTGGCGTTGCCGGTTGGAGTTCCGATGGTTCGGACATTCCTATCAAAGTGAAATCTTACCCTCCAAATGCGTTTGGCTTATATGATATGTCGGGTAATGTTTCCGAATGGGTATCTGATGTATACAGACAAATTATTGATAGCGAAGCTAATGATTTTAACTATTTCAGAGGAAATTATTATACAAAGAGATTTATTGATAAAGACGGTAAAGTTGTATTTGTAGGAGGAGAAGGCACTCCAAAAATATCCTATGACACTTTACCAAACGGAAAAATTGTCCCTAATGAGATTCCGGGAACAATTAAATACATACCTATTACCAAAGAAGATGCTTATTTTAGTAGAGATTACAGTTCTGCCGATAATCTAAGTAAAAACGATGGTGATGAATTTTCATCTAAAGATTATGATTTAAATGGCCAGGATATACTTAGCCGGCCAAGAATGTATAACTCTCCTCTTAAGCCGGAGATAAAAATAGATTCCGTAACAGGACAGATGATTGCAAAATATGATGATGCAAAACGCTATACTCTTATTAGTGACGAGTCCAGAGTGTATAAAGGCGGATCTTGGAATGATCGTGAATATTGGTTAGATCCTTCTCAAAGAAGATTTATGTTAGAATATATGGCTACTTACGATATTGGGTTTAGGTGCGCAACTGACGTTGTCGGACCTTTATCATACAAAAAAAGAAGAGCCAGGAATCCGGCAAGATAAAATTACAGAACTTTAAAATGAGTTCCGGTAAAACCTCGTTGTTCTCCAATGAGGTTTTTTTATATTTATCAGATGACTATAGAAAATTTATACGCTTTATATACTCAGCATTATAAAGTTGATACCGATACTCGGAAAATTAGAAAAAACAGTATCTATTTTGCCTTAAAGGGTGAGAATTTTAACGGAAATACTTTTGCTGAAGAAGCTCTGAAAAAAGGGGCTAACTATAGCATAGTAGATGAAAAAAAGTATGTGACAAATAATGCTATCATTCTTGTTGATAATGTACTATCTACGCTACAAGAATTAGCTAAATATCATCGAGAACACATTACATTTCCAATTATCGGATTGACGGGTAGTAATGGTAAAACCACTACAAAAGAACTTATCAATTGTGCGTTGAGTAAAAAATTTAAAACTACTGCTACGAAGGGTAATCTCAATAATCACATTGGAGTTCCGCTGACTATTTTATCTTTTCATAAGGAAACCGAGTTTGGTATTGTAGAAATGGGGGCAAATCATCTAAAAGAGATTGAATTTCTTTGTACTGTAGCACAGCCTGATTACGGGTATATAACCAATTTTGGAAAAGCACATTTAGAGGGGTTCGGCGGAGTTGAAGGTGTTATTAAAGGAAAATCCGAATTGTATAAGTATCTCAAAAATTATCATAAAAAAGCTTTTGTAAATCAAAATGATGCCAAACAGGTTGTATTGACTCAAGATATGGATACTATATTTTTTTCAGAGCGCATTCGACTCATTACTTCTCATCCTTTTCTGGAGGTAGCCATTGATGATTTGAGTATAAAAACACACCTTACAGGGGCTTACAATTTTAGCAATATTTCCTGTGCTATTTCAGTCGGGCAGTATTTTGGAGTAACTCATTTAGATATAAAAGATGCCATAGCATCCTATATTCCGGCAAATAACAGGTCTCAAATGATTAAAACTTCTACAAATACCATCATTTTAGATGCTTATAATGCAAACCCTACAAGTGTTGAAGCGGCCTTGCAAAGCTTTCGATCTCTAAATGCAGATAAAAAAGTATTAATTTTAGGAGATATGTTTGAACTTGGTAAAGAGGCTACTTTTGAGCATCAAAAAATGGCTGATTTGGCTATCGCTCTTAATTTCAAACATATTTATTTGGTAGGTGAACATTATTTTAAAACCCGAACCTCTACCTATAAATTCAAATTTTATGCTGATCTAAAAAATCATATTACCAATAACCCTATCAATAATGCAACAATATTAATAAAAGGTTCCAGAGGGATGGCTTTAGAAAGGTTATTAACTATTTTTAATTAATGTGCTTTTTATGAAATTCGAGTAAATTATCTATAGGCCTTTGAATGACACCTGCAATTTCCAAATTATTTTTTTTGGCGATTTTTTCCAAAATATCACTAAAATAAAAAGCGATAGATCCTATAAAATAAACCGGTACTTTTCTTTCGGACTGTAATGGTAAAATTCGGTATCTAAAAAATTCTTGAAATCCTTTTTTAATAACCTTCTTAACGTATTTATCTTCCTTAAACTCAAACATAAATTTTGCAAAAGTTGCTAAATACATATTAGGGTTTGGCTGTCGATACAGATTAAACTTAATAAAGTCTGCTTCTAAGTTATACTGCTTTTCAAATACCAAAGCAATTTTTTCAGGCATTTTTTCATAGTAATAATCACGAATTAATTGTTTTCCAAAATAATTTCCACTGGCTTCATCCATCAAGCTATAGCCTAGTGAAGGAAATTTCATGTGCATTTCCTTACCGTCAAAATAACAACTGTTAGAGCCGGTTCCCAAAATGCAAACTATTGCCGGTTTACTACCTGAAGTGGCATACACTGCCGCCAACATATCTTCCGAAATTGATATTTTTGCGTTCGTAAAAATGGATTCCATCACTTCTTTGAGGATGGCAACCGGTTTGAGGGTTCCGCAACCCGCTCCATAAAAATGAATCTCTTCAACTTCTTCCTTAATATTAACCAGCTGGAACATATTCACTATTCTATTGGTAAGTTCTTCCTGAGAAACGACGGCCGGATTTAAACCCAAAGTGCGTACTCTGAACACTTCATTTTTTGATTTGTCCAAGGCAATCCAATCAGCTTTTGTAGAGCCTCCGTCTGCAATTAGTATCATCGCTATTTATTTAAAAATTAGTCAAATATATCATAACCTTTTCTGATGTACAATAAATTAAATTTTCTCAATCGTTTTCGTTTGAAAATTTTTAAAAAATGTAAATTTGTGTAAAATTTATTTTGTGTTTTTTAAAAAGAAAATACTTCCTGTTACTCATCTGTTTGATGATACATTTGTAGATATACATTCTCACCTTCTTCCGAGTGTAGATGACGGTGCGGAAGATATAAATGACGCTATGGAGCTCATCTCCGGAATGTCTTCTTACGGAATTAAAAATTTTATTACTACTCCGCATGTTTTAGGTGATTTGTATCCAAATGCTACAAAAGTTATTAAAAGCAAGCTTAAGGAGGTACAAACTGAATTAAAAAATAGAGGGTTTTATGATATTTCTTTTAGAGCTGCTGCTGAGTATATGTTGGATGAGCAGTTTTCTATCAGGCTACAGAATAATGACATTCTTACTTTAAAAGATAATTACATCTTAGTTGAAATGTCTTTTTTTAGTCCGCCTATAAACCTGTATGAAATACTTTTTGATATCCATATAAAAGGATACAAACCTGTTTTAGCACATCCTGAGCGATACGTTTTTTTTCACAGTGATGTAAATAACTACTATAAACTCAAGAAAGCAGGTTGTTTGTTTCAGTTAAATTTCTTGTCACTGACTGACCATTATGGGAAGGATATCCGAAAAGCATGTGAAAAGTTGCTCAAATTAGGATTGTATGATTTTGTTGGAACAGATATACATCACTCTAAACATCTCAAGCTTTTGAAATTGATTGTAACAGAGAAAAATAAGAAAAAACTGAAGCTATTATTGACTAATAATTCCAAGTTTTTTAGCAATTGATTTAAAACTCTTTTATAGAACTCATCTTGATTTTTTGGATACATTCAGGAATAACTTATTTAATTCTTATTGCGGACTTGTACCATTAATTATTTTTTGAGGTGCTTCATTTTCAATTAGCTTGATAAAGGTATTCCGAGTGAGAAAAAAAATGTACATTTGAGCCATACAACCGGCCGAATGGTTAGAAATTTCTTACTGACAAAGCTAAATAAACATTCATCAAAATGGGTGGTACTCATTATTGATCTTATTTTGGTTGTACTATCTTTTATATTTGCTTATTTCATTCGATTTGATGCTACTTTTAACTTCGATAAAGAAAAATTAGCATACCAAATACCATTTATTACCATCTTCAGCCTGACCTCATTTTTAGCTGTCGGATCCTATAAAGGAATTATAAGGCGTACCGGTACAAGAGATGCTTATAATGTTCTTATAGGGACTTTATTAATATCTACTATTACCTTAGGCGTCGTTCTTTTTGCCAGAATTTTTAATATTTTTGAAAATTACATGCCTCCGATTTCGGTGGTCATTATTCATTACTTGATAAATATCTTTGTGCTAATATTATCCAGATTTATTTTTAAAGCACTGTATGAGATGATCTCTAACAAATTTATAGATACTATTAATGTACTTATCTACGGAGCCGGAGATTCAGGAATGATCACCTATGGGGCAATTAGGAAATCCAGAGCTGCAAATTATAATGTAGTTGGTTTTATAGATGATGATGAAAATAAAAGAGGAAAAAAAATTAATCAGGTAAAAATTTACCAACCAAGTGAAATAAATGAATCTTTTATTACGAGAAATAGTTTGAAAGAGGTTATTATTTCGATTCAAAATATAAGTTCTAATAATCTTTTAGAAATCACAAATTCGCTTATAGAAAAAGGCTTGGAAATTAAAATTGTTCCTCCATTGGCAAAATGGATTGGGGGCGATTTAGAAATAAGTCAAATTAAGCAAATCAGAATTGAAGACTTATTAGATAGAGCACCTATTAAAATCATTAATCCGGTTGTAGAAAGAGAGGTTAATGGCAAAAAAGTTTTAATAACCGGTGCTGCAGGATCTATTGGTTCGGAAATTACCAGGCAACTGGCTAATTATAGGTGTAAACAATTAATTCTTTTAGATCAGGCTGAATCTTCTTTATACGACTTACAGCAAGAATTAAAAGAGTTAAAAATTAATATCATTAGTATTGTTGCTACTATTTGTGAAGAAAATAGAATGGATGAAATTTTTGAGATGTATCGGCCTCAAAAAGTTTTTCACGCTGCTGCTTATAAACATGTCCCTCTTATGGAAGATAATCCATATGAAGCTATTAAAACAAATGTTTTTGGAACTAAAATTATCGCTGACTTATCTCTTAAATATAAGGTAGATAGGTTTGTAATGATTTCTACGGATAAAGCAGTGAATCCAACAAATATTATGGGAGCTTCTAAAAGAATTGCTGAGCTATACATTAGTTGTTTGAGTAAGAGTAGTAAAAAAACCAGGTATACTACCACAAGATTTGGAAATGTTTTAGGGTCTAACGGCTCGGTTATTCCTTTGTTTAAAAAGCAAATTTTAAATGGCGGTCCGTTGACACTGACACATAAAGAAATTACCAGATATTTTATGACAATCCCTGAAGCTTGTAGTTTGGTTTTAGAAGCCGGAACTATGGGCAAAGGAGGGGATATATATATATTTGACATGGGTAAAGCAGTTAAAATATATGATATTGCTAAAAAAATGATTCAATTATCGGGATTGCGTTATCCTGAAGATATTGATATTAAAGTAACAGGATTAAGGCCGGGAGAAAAACTATATGAAGAATTGCTTTCTGATGAGGAAAAGACAAAACCTACTTACCATGAAAAAATCATGATAGCTAAGGCAAAAGAAATAAATTGTCCGGATACTAAATTTAATATAGAAAAACTTTGTAAAGAAAATAATTATAATAGCAATCATAATAACGTACTGTTAATGAAAGCAATTGCTCCGGAATTTATATCCAATAATTCGATATACGAAAAATTGGATACTAAAGTTTCTTTGGATTAATTTGAATAATGTATTTTCGTGGTTATATTATATATTCAAAGTATTTAATGAAAAAAATATATTTTTGTCTAAGTCTATTTTTTTTTATAGCTGTTTCTTGTGTGTCCAAAAAAAAGATTACCTATTTTCAAAACGACACAATAGATCAATCTAAGGTATCTAACAATTACAAAACTATCTTCAAGCCAGATGATCTCTTGCAGATCACGATATCAGCGTTAGATATAGATGCCGTTAAGCCTTTTAATTTAGCGGCAATTGCTTTTTCTGCTACCAGTAGTACTAGTGGAGCTAGCCAGCAACAAACCTATTTAATTGATTCAAAAGGTGAAATTAATTTTCCTGTTCTAGGAAAACTCAAAATTGGCGGGCTTACCAGAGAAGAAGCGATTCTTTTGTTTAAAAAGAAGCTAGACCCAGATTATGTGAAAAACCCCACTATAAATATTAAAATAACAAATTTCAAAATAACTGTTTTAGGAGATGTTAGAACTCCCGGAACATATACAGTACCTAATGAAAGGATAACCGTACTTGAAGCAATTGGGTTAGCAGGTGATTTGAATATTTCGGGAGAAAGAAGTAATATTCTTTTAACGAGAGAAGAAAATGGTAAAAAGAATTTTTATACAATAGATTTATTGTCCAGTAATACATTTACCTCACCTGTATATTATCTCCAACAAAATGATGTTATATATGTAGATCCGAATAAAGCCAAAGCGCAATCAGCAGCGACTAATCAAAACACAAGTCTGTTTATATCATTAGGTTCTATTATTATTTCTTTAATTACTGTTTTTTTAACAAGATAGTCAAATGCAAGATAATCAACATCACATTGCAAATTCTTTTGATAAAGATGACAGCTTGAATATTCGTGTTGAAATTGAAAAATATGTAAGCCATTGGAAGTGGTTTTTCCTTGGAGGAATTTTATCATTAGGAATAGCATTTTTGTATTTAAGATATGTCACACCTTTATATAGTGCTTCAGCATCAATTTTAATTAAGGATAATAAAAAATCAGGGCTGTCTACGGAATTAGAAGCATTTAAAGATTTGGGAATTGTTGGTGGAGCATCAGCAAATAATCCGGATAATGAAATTGAAATTTTAAAATCCAGAAAAATTGTTGGGAAAGTTGTAGATATGCTTGAACTGGATGTGAATTACTATGTTACAGGCAGAGTAATAGAAAGTGAAGTATACAAAAATTCTTCTCCGGTTAAAATTGACTTTATAGAAAAGAACTCTCGGTTTCAAAGAAAAGATACTGTAATTAATATTAAAATTATTAATGATTTAAGTTACGAGTTTATTAATTTAAATGGGGAAGTAACATCATCACATACATTTGGTGAAATTGTAAATAATAAATTAGGAATATTCAAATTACTGAAAAATAAATCAAAAAGAAGGTTTCACTCAGAAGTTATTGTAAGAATATCGCCAAAATACAGAATCGTAGACAGATATCGATCCAGGGTAAATATTTACCCTGTAAATAAAAATTCGAGTGTATTAATACTAGCATTAGAAGATCCTGTTAAAGAGAAAGCAGAAGATATCATTGACGAGTTGGTTAAGCAATACAATACAGATGCCATAAATGATAAAAACCAAGTATCTGAAAAAACCAAAGAGTTTATAAGTCACAGGCTAGAGAAAGTTGAAAACGATCTATATATTATTGATAAAGAAGTAAAAGATTTTAAAACAAATAAAGATTTTTCAGGGCTTACATCCGTAGCTCAATTGGCTTTTGAATCTTTAAGAGAAACCAATCAAAAAATTACAGAAGCTAAAATTAATTTAAGTTGGGCAGAAGAAATTGAGAACGTTTTAAAAAAAGAGTCAGAGAAAAATGAGATTTTACCTGCTAGCTTAGGTCTTAAGGATGAAGGGGCAACATCAGCTATTGCTAATTACAATAATCTGGTTCTTCAAATAAAAAAAACCAGAAGAAATGCAGGAGAAAGGAATCCGGTTTTGATTCAATTGGAGAATAACAAAGAAAGCTTAAAATCAAGTTTAATAGGGAGCTTAGCTAATGTATCTAATTCTTTAAAAAACCAAATTAATGAGCTAAATAAAGAACAATCTAAAGTTCTCGATAGAGTCAGAGCCTTCCCGTCAAAAGAACAGGGTTTTATAGACATAGCCAGGCAACAAGAAATTATCAGTAGCTTGTATCAATATTTGCTAAGAAAAAAAGAAGAAATAGATATTTCTTTAGCTGTAACAGTACCCAATGCTAAAATTATTGACAGTGCATACGGTACCAATTCATCTGTTTATCCTAATAGAAAAATGATCTATATGATAGCTCTGTTGTTAGGATTGTTAATCCCTTTTATAATCATATATCTCTTAGATTTATTAGATACTAAAATTCACAATAAACAGGATATTGAATCAGAAATATCAATACCATTTATAGGCGATGTACCGAAATCTACTAGTAGTAAAGAAAAAATTGTTGTTGGGAATAATGTGCGTTCCGGTACAGCTGAGGCTTTCCGCTTAATCCGAACAAATTTAGATTTTATGTTGGCTAGTAATAGAAAACAAAGCAAAACTATTTTTGTTACTTCTACAATAAACGGTGAAGGAAAATCATTTATCTCACTTAATTTAGCTGCTACTTTAGCATTATCCAAAAAGAAGGTGTTACTAATAGGAATGGATTTAAGAGCACCCAAAGTAAAGGAATATTTAGAAATTCCGGATAGAAAGGGAATTACAAATTATATTACGGATGAAAATTTGAATTTGGACGAATTGATTTTCTCAGTTCCAAAAATTAAAGATTTAGATATTATCGCATCCGGTGTTATTCCTCCCAATCCGGCAGAATTATTAATGACTGAAAGAGTAGAAAATTTATTTACAATTGTTAAAGAAGAGTATGATATAGTAATCGTAGATACCGCTCCGGTCAATTTAGTAACTGATACACTGCTAATAGGTAAATATGCAGACATGTTTATGTATGTAGTAAGAGCTAATTATCTGGATAAAAGACTATTAATCGTCCCCCAAGAATTATATAATAAAAAGAAATTTCCAAATATGGCGATTGTCCTTAATGATACAAACCCAAGGCGTAGTTATGGATATGGGGGTTATGGGTATGGAGGTTACGGATACGGGTATTTAACAGTAAAAGAACCTTGGTATAAGAGAATATTTAAAATATAACTAAATCAAAATAAATTGTTATAATCTAGCATATAATACCATTTGTACTTTGATTTTACCCGAAAAAATAATACTTTTTTTTCAGTAATAATACCATTTAGACTTTAAATTTACTCAAATAAAGAACAGCCATTTTTTGATTAGGTAAAAAAGAAAAGGTAAACATAGCAGGGCTACGGTTTAATTTTATTTTGAAGCATAAGCGAAAAAGGGCCATTGTTAGTGGGTAAATTTAAGTCAGAAATAGTATAACAAGGCATTTCATAAACTTTAAACTTGGAACTTTCAAAATTTAAACGGTATAAAAAGTTGCACCTAGACTATAACCAAATTTTCACCTATGTGTCCACATTTTTCCTCAATTGAGGTTTATGACTAATGCTTAGATTATGATGAAATTCTCCTCTATTTAGATAGGAAGGGAAATAACCCTTTTAAAATCCGGTCTTTTTCTTCTTTTGTTAAATTTGAACCAGAAGGTAGGCACAAACCATTTTCAAATAGTTTTTCTGCAACATTATTACCGTAATAGTCAGCATTTTTAAAAATAGGTTGTAAATGCATGGGCTTCCATAAAGGCCTGGATTCTATATTTTCTTTATCCAATGCAAGTCGAACTTCTTTCCTATTGAATCCGGTCTTTTTTTCATCTATAATCATACAACTTAACCAGTAGTTAGAAAAATAATCTCGATTTGGCTCAGAAAATACATATACTCCATCAATACTTCTAAAAAGCTGCTTATAAAACTTGTTATTGTTTTTTCTTAATGCTATATGTTTATCTAGAACCTCCATTTGACCTCTTCCAATTCCTGCAACTATATTGCTCATTCTATAGTTGTAACCAATTACAGAATGTTGGTAATGCGGTGCATTGTCTCTGGCTTGAGTGGATAGAAAAATAGCTTGGTTTTTTTCTTCAATGGTTTTGCAAACCAAAGCTCCGCCGCCTGAAGTAGTGATAATTTTATTTCCATTGAATGATAGAATTCCAAAATCCCCAAAGGTCCCACACCTTCTACCCTTATAAGTTGAACCCAGAGCTTCTGCTGCATCTTCTATAAGAGCAATATTATATTTATTTGTTACCTTTTGTATTTCATCTATTTTAGCTGGCATTCCATAGAGGTGAACAAGAATAACAGCTTTTGGTTTTTTTCCTTTTGCAATTTTATCTTCTATAGCAATTTCCAAATACTCCGGACACATATTCCATGTCTCCGGTTCACTATCAATAAAAACCGGATTGGCTCCTTGATAAACAATTGGATTGGCTGATGCAGAAAATGTAAAACTTTGACATAGTACATCATCACCTCTTTCAACTCCCGATAGTATAAGGGCTAGGTGTATTGCTGCTGTTCCCGAAGACAAGCAAGCTATATTTGATTTTTGGCCTATATATCTTTCCAAGTCGCTTTCAAATCCTGAGACATTAGGTCCTAAGGGAGCTAGCCAATTTGTTTTAAATGCCTCTTCTATATATTTTAATTCATTCCCTCCCATATGAGGCGATGATAACCAGATTTTGGGTTTCATTTCAATATCTATTATATTTAATTATTTTGGCAGGATTTCCTACAACAACTGCATA
The DNA here is from genome assembly GCA_014075215.1 of Flavobacteriaceae bacterium. NCBI lineage: Bacteria > Pseudomonadati > Bacteroidota > Flavobacteriia > Flavobacteriales > Flavobacteriaceae > Flavobacteriaceae bacterium. The sequence continues at coordinate 1,372,314 of CP046177.1, read as the reverse complement.
ATCTGGGACATGGTCAATTACTATCGCACCAGCTCCAACAAAAGCCCACTTTCCAATTCTTATATTTGGAATAACTACAGTGTCAGCTCCTATATTACTATCTTCACCAACAATGACACCTCCAGTTATTGTTGCGCTTGGTGAAACATGGCTAAAGTTACCAATATTACAATCATGTTCTATCACACAAGCTGTATTTATTATAGTATATTTTCCAATATGAGTTCCTGAATTAATGTTAACTCCAGGCATAATTACCGTTCCTTCTTCAACTTTAACACTATTGGAAATTATAGTTTGTTTATGTATGGCAGTACCAAATTCAACATCTAGTTTTTTTGAAATTAATTTTCTAATTGTATTATCACCTATACTAATAATAAATTTGTGACTTCTAAAGTCTTTAACTTTATCTGGGGATAAAACTGGTATACCTGCTACAACATTCAAATTAAAATCATCATCAATTAATGCATCAATAATCATCTGATTACTTAACAATATATCTTTAACCGCTTTACTGTGGCCTCCAGCACCAAATAAACAGAAGTTATTCATTTCCTTTAAATTTTATTGTTGTTGCTTGATTGTTAGTATTTATATTTTCTAATTTCATAACCTTAGTTATAGTCTTAAAAAAAATCTTTATATCTAATAGTAAACTCAAATTATTAACATACCAAACGTCATATTCAAATTTTTTCTTCCAGTTAATTGCATTCCTCCCATTAACTTGAGCCCAACCAGTAATCCCAGGTTTAACAAGATGCCGTTTTTTTTGTTCTTCATTATATAGGTTCAAATATTCAATTAGTAGCGGCCTGGGGCCAATTAAACTCATTTCTCCTTTTAAGACATTAACCAATTGAGGAATTTCATCTAGCGATGTTTTTCGTACAAATATACCTAACTTGGTTAACCTATCCTTATCAGGTAATAACTTTCCATATTTATCCTTTTCATTACTCATGGTTCTGAATTTAATTACTTTAAATATTTTTTCACCCTTTCCCGGCCTCCTCTGAAAAAAGAAAGGTTTACCATAATTATTAATCAACAGCAATGAAAAAACAATTAAAAAAAACGGACTCAATACTACAAGTCCTATTAAGGATATTATAAAATCAAAAGTTCTTTTAAAAAAATGACGGTACATTACTTTAAAATATTTTGTATTTCTACTATGTACTTTTCAGCCAATTTACATCTATCAAAATGTATTTTGGCAAAATCATAGCCGCGCTCTCCTATTTTTCTAATTTCTTCATCCTTAAAATTAATAAAGGTTTTTATTCCTTTTACAATAGCATCAATATTTTCTGGCTCTACATATATACCACATTGAGCTTCTTCTACTAATTGTCTTGAAACTCCATCAATAGCTAATAATATTGGTTTTTTGCATGACATATAGTCAAATGTTTTATTCGAATATATAGTTTTAAAGGTATCTACATTTTTTAATACAGATGTGCCAATGTCTGAAGCCAGAATAAATTTAAAAATGTCTTTTTTAGCGACCGAATCTCTGAATATTACATTATCTAGTTTACGTTTTTTTACTTCAGCGACCAATACTTTTTTTCTCATTCCATCTCCTATAAGTTGAAAAATAACACGTGTATCTCTTAAACGATCTGCAGCCTCAATTATTTGTATCAAATGATTGGCTACGCCATGAGCACCAACATAGGTAATAACAAATTTATTGGCTAGCCCTAATTCTTTCTTAAATTTCTTTGCATCAAAATTTTCTTGAATTTTCTCCATCAACTCAAAGTCAGCTGCATTTGGTATAAAAATCACTTTTTTAGCAACTGTTTTTTTTTCTTTGATAAGTTCATCTCTAAAAGCTGGTGTCAATACATTAATTAATTTTGCTTTTTTATAGATAAATTTTTCAAACCAATAAGCAAGTTTTATAACAGTTTTATTTTTTAAAACCCCAGTATCTATTGCTGATTCTGGCCATAAGTCTCTTATTTCAAAAACATATGGTGTGCGTTTTAATTTTGATAAAATGTAAGCAGTAATTCCAACAAAAAGAGGGGGAGAAGTCGCTATAATGATATCATATTTTCCTTTGGTCATGAATAATCCAGCGTAAATACTTGAAAAAACAAATGAAAAATACGCCCACAGCCTCACTAAAAAACTTATGTTGTAACTCTCCGACACATGAGATCTTATGACATTTACATTGCGATAAAATTGTGTATCTTTATGTACCCACTTTCCTTTGTATTTCTCAGTTTTTTCCCCAGTTGAATAATGAACCATTCCTGCCAATACTTCAATTTCATGACCAAGATCAGCCCAAGTTTGTGTCATTTGATTAAACCTGGATCCACCTCCTTCTCCTATTTCCAAAAAGTATTGATGAATTAGTAGTATTCTCATTAAGTATCTATCTTAATCTCTGTATTGAAAATATTTGTTTGAGTAGCAAATGTAATTCTAATTGATGCCTCTTTTATACCATAATAGCTAGAATACCATCTTTCTTCTATTAATGGTTGTATTTCAATCCCTTCTTCATCTTTTGTTATGATTTTAATTGCATCAATATAATCAGGATGTAAGTGCCAATATTGATAGATTACATTATCTTTTTTATTTTTAACAATATCAGTAATTTCCCATTTATTTTGTCCTTGTTCTTTTTTTATCTTCCTAATATGTTCAATATTACTACCTACATGTCTAAAGGCATTTATTTTTCCTTCAAACATAAAATAACCACTTTCTCTTTTCAAACTTGCTTTTGCTTTCTTAACCCAATAGTACCAAATAAACCTGCTGCCTCTTAGCATTTGATCGTAATCTTCTATTCCTACCGTATTATGTGCACTACACCCGCCAAAATAGTTCAATAAATCTTGATGTGTATTATATTTATAAGTTCCTGAGTCTCTCAATAAATTTTCACCATTTATCCATAGATCCAAATGCAAATTATCTGATTGTGAAGGTCTGTCTTTATAAGTACCACACCTCATAAATGTTTTTATACCTTCTTCCTGAATGATATAATACCCTCCTTTTTCAAAGGTGCTAACGGGCTTCGGTTGTTCATATTCAATCTTTTGAGGATTGAGCCCATACCAGAATACACTTTCGTAATCAAAATAAGCATAGTTGTATAAGACTGCTCTTAAATCGTCTAACTGGCTTTTATAATTTCGATAATCAGAATCTGTTAGCTTAAAAAACAATGCACCATCATTTGAACCATAGTTTGGAAGCTTACCACTTACCGGATCCATACAGGTATCTAAGAAATTTAATGACCTTTTTGCCCTATCGTATACAATTTTTGAAAGCAAATCGCCATTGAGTTCCGATAATCGAATTCCCCACGTTAGTTGTTGAACTAACACTCGATGGTAATTCATCGAAAACTGTAGATATGTGCCGTCTTCATAAACTTGATATGCTATTTCTTGTTCAAACCACTTTTTCCCTTTTCTACTCCATTTTTTTACGTTTGGAAAAAAGGGAAACAACTTACCTGATAAATACAGCATCATTGTTTCCATAGTTGCATGATTGTTTCTTACAGCAATTCTAGAAAAATGAATATTCTGGTAAACATGATGTATCTGCCAATAAACAACATACATTATTTTAGCAAAAAGTGTTTCTGTTAAAAACCGAGAATCTTTGTAATAGTATAATGCAAAAACCCAGTTAAGAGTTCTTAGACTAATTTCTTGACTACATTTGTAATTAGGTCCTTTATTTATTGGATTGTTATCAATAAAATTTTCTATTTGATTAAAAACAAATTCAGATTGATCCTCTTCATAATGGTAGTTGTATCTTATAATATCATATAAGTAAGAAAATCTGGCTTTTTCCCATACATATTTTATATCACCAGCCTCTTTTGATAAGTCTTCTATTTCAGACCAATGTTTACCAATATCATACTTGTAACCTGTAGACGGATTTGTTAACCAGTCATATTCCTCACCGAGGTCCAACTTCAGCTTATTAAAAAAAGTGAGAGCTCCTTTTTTAATACTGAGATAATTATCTAATAGAACGGGGTTTTCATCCTTTTTTAATCCATTGATTTTTTTACCATAAAAAAAGAAAGGAGGCATATTCTGTTTCCATTCCTCCAGACTTATGTATTTTTGAAACTTTGGGTGAGTTGGAAAAGTAATTTTTAGAAACCCTGTTTTACTCTTAAAAACATAAAATATTTTAAAAAAAAGATAACTTAATCCCATGTTTGAGATTAAGTTATAACCTTTTTTTATTTTTTTTATCATAGTTTTATTCTAATCAAAATTAAAAATTATAACTCAATCCATTTTCCTTCTTTCAATGAGGTAATAGCTGCAAAGGATGCTTTAGTTGTGTTTACGATGGATTGAAATGGAATGATCGCATGTCCTCCTTTTTTATGCTGATCAATCAGCGATTGAAATTGATTAAAATGTCCTTTGTCTTGTTTACCTGAAAAATTGTTAGCTCCTTTGAATCCATAGAATTTTAGTTTTCTCCAATTGTCCATGACCAATGTTCTTTCCTGAGAATACACCTCAACTCTTTCTTTGGAGTAAGACTTGCTACCGTTTGCAAAATAATTGATTACCGCGGTAGAGCCGTTTTCATACTTCAGTAAAATACTGGCATTGTCTGTGTCTTCTTTTGGGTTGGTTCCCATGGCATTCATACAAACAGCAGTAACATTTGATCCAGCTAAGTATGAACATAAATCGATATAATGACAAGCTTCACCAATAATTCTTCCGCCCCCGAGTTCCATATCGTGCACCCAAACGTCTTTGGGAATGAACCCTGCATTCATCGTTGCGATGATATTTACCGGTGTGGTATCATTTCCCAATGCTTTCTTCATTTTGATTGCAAGCGGAGCAAACCTACGGTTAAAGCCGACAGAAATGGTTACGTTGTTTTTTTCATAACCCGCAATGATTTCAAATAATTCTTCTTCTGTTAATGTCAGTGGTTTTTCTACAAAAACACTTTTGCCTGCATTGATGGCTTCTACAACCATTCTTGCATGGGTATTGTGCTGAGTAGTGATGAAAACCAGATCAACATCTTCATCTTCTAGCATTTCCTGATAATTGGTTGTTGATTTTGCAATACCGTATTTCTTAGCCATAATTGTTGATGACAATCCGCCTGAGCTTGCTATATATTTTACATTTGCGTTTATTTTTTTGAGATTAGGCATTACTGTTGAGCTTGTAAAGTTGCCTGCTCCAATAATTCCAATAACGCCTTTTTTTTCTTCAAAGGATTTTTCACTGACTTGAATTGAAGAAATTATCTCTGTATCTGATGCATATTCTAAAATAGCTGCAATAGATTTAGAATTGCTCATATCGCCATGTATCTTCTGATATTCTCGCAATGGTATTCGATCTGTGATTAAAGGTTTTACATTAAGAGATCCTTTGGATATGGTATTTAAAATGGCTTCGAAATTTCTCTTTTCTGTCCAACGTACAAATCCAATAGGATAATCTTGTCCTTTTTGTTCGTAATTTTCATCATATCGTCCTGGACCGTATGAGCAAGAAACTTGAAAAGTAATTTCTTTTTCATAGAAATCAGTTCTACTAATATCTAAACCAATCACTCCAACCAAAACAACGCGACCTCTTTTACGGCACATTCTAGCTGATTGAGAAATAATCTCATTGCTTTTATTGGATGCTGTGATGATAACTCCATCTGCTCCAACTCCATTGGTAATAGATTCTACAAATTTTACCTGGTCTGTTCCTTCTGATGGATTAATAGCCGTAATTCCTTTTTCTTTGGCAATTCTTATTTTTTCGTTGTCAAAATCGAAACCGATCACATTGCATCCGTTGGCAACTAAAAGCTCGGCAGTAACCAATCCGATCAATCCTAAACCAACCACTACAACAGTTTCTCCGAAAGTTGGATCTAACAATCGGATTCCCTGCAACCCAATGGATCCGATTACGGTAAATGTAGCTTCTTCATCGGTTACATTGTCTGGAATTTTAGCAACTAAATTTTTAGCAACTGAAACAAACTCTGCATGGTTTCCATTGGAAGCAACTCTATCTCCTACAGAAAATTCCTGTACTCCTTTTCCTACTGCGACAACCTTACCTACATTGCAATATCCTAAGGGAAGTGGTTGTCCTAATTTGTTGAAAACGGCTTCTAATGTAGGTCGTAAACCGTCGGTTTTAATTTTATCCAGTACCATTTTTACCTTGTCCGGTTGTTGTTTGGCTTTTTGAATAAGATTTGCTTTTCCAAAATCAACCAGCATTCTCTCGGTTCCTAAAGAAACTAAACTTCGAGTAGTTTTTATAAGCACAGACCCCGCTTTAATTCTGGGCACTGGCACTTCTTCTAAAATGGTGTCTCCTTTTTTAAGGTCTTGTATAATTTGTTTCATTCTCTCAGATTAATTTGTGAGCGGCTAATAACTTTGACTCTATATTCTCCCATGAATATTTCTTTTTACTATCTTTATCAAAGGCAAATGTTCCTTTTTTTTCTTTTAACATTTTAATCATTTTTTCACTGTCATATTGATAAAATGAATCTATTACAATGCCTATTTTTTTATCCGCCACAAACTTAGATATTTTCACTTCACTATTTATAATAATTGGTGTATTTGTTTGAATTGCATCAAAAATTTTATTAGGACTGGCATTGATATTATTTTGATTGTTGGGTTCGTAACAACACATAATATAATCTGCTTCTTCAGCGGCAACTCTTGTTGCCTCCGATTGTGTTATGGTTCCCCTATTATCTACAGATGGGTGTTTGGAAAAATCTATCGTATCCTGATCGTTAAGCCAACCGGCCATAATCACTTTAACTTCTTGGCTACTGTTGACCAAATCTTTGAGGATTCCCGTTCCCCTGGAAGTACTTAATGAGCCATTGTAAAGGATTTTTATGTACGGTGTTTTCTTTTTCTTGCTTTCTCTAAAAACATAAGGGTAGTTTTCCAGTACAATTAGTTTCTTTTTTATGAACTCTGGCATCAGGGTTCTCCTGTTTTCATCAGTAACAAGAACCGTATTAGCGGGTGCATAGATCAACTTTTTAAGAAATCTGTATTTTTCGTTGGGTTTGCTAAGCTTTAAAAAGATAGAATCAAACAGATCCAAGACCGCATTTTTTTGAAATAAAAAGAGGTAAAAAAAGATCATCAATTGCTCATTGATAATGTGTATAGAGTGAAACTTATGCTTCCTTTGAAGTTTCAAAAATTTTAAAACATGTAAAACGATAGCCTTTACCGAATTTCTTTTGTGTTCTATCAGTATGAATTCTCTGCAATTATCTCTGGCATAGTTATGCTCGGAATAATTACCCACTCCCAGAAAATAGACATCGACTACTTTTGACAATGTTCTTATTTCTTTATTAATACGCATATCAGAGCCGTCATTGGTTGACATATAGAGAATCCTTTGCTTTCTTTTTAAAGGCATTTATCTAATAATTTACTAAAGTTATTAATAAGGTGTCTGGAATCAAATTTTTGGATAAACTTATGCCCTTCAATACTTTTCTTTATTCTTAATTCATTATTGAATATACATTCTTTTATTGCTTCTGATAACACCAACGGGTCATTTGGTCGAATTATCCAACCACATTTTCCATTATTTAACACCTCTGGTATTCCCCCAATATTAGTTGAAATTACTGGAAGCCCTGAAGCTAGTGCTTCCATATTAGCAACTCCTAAAGCTTCCTTTTTTGAGGGTACACAAAATATATCAGTTGAGTTCAAATATTGTTTTACAGTTTTTGGCGATTGAGGACCTAAAAAGACGTAATTGTCTATTTTTTTTTCTTTTAAAGAATCCAAAATAAAAGGTTTAAACTTTAATTGAGGTCCTATAATTATTAGTCTAAATTCTATCTCTTTAATAAGAGAAATTGCCTCTATAACCTCTAATAATCCTCCTCTAATGAAATCTGCTTTCACAAAAAGTACCTCTACAGGTTTTTTCATTTCTAATCTTTCTCTGTAAGTATAATCTGAAAGGGGAATGCCCTTATATAATTTAAATATTTTATTCTTTGGTATCTTATACTCCTTTACAAGAGCATCTCTTAAAAAATTGGAGTTTACTATAACTTTAAATGATTTTTTAGCAGTTACTTTCTCCAACCACCTTAATATTTGAAACTTTACATATAATTTGTAATTGTTTTTTTTGTACTTATGGGTCATATTATTGTCATCATTAATCATAACAACAACTTTCTTCTTGAAAAAAAGAGCACTTAAAAAACCAGTAAACGCATTATTATACACCAGTATATCATAATTGAATATCTTGCTAATAATTTTTGCTTCCCTGTGATAGTAAAAAATCCGTATAAACTGATAAAAAGATTCATTAAACCTATTCTTTTTTAATTTGACCTTGTATATTCTATCATCAAGTTTATGATCACATACATCTTCAGTCAAAATTCTTACATCAAATTCTTTATTATTATGAAAATTTTTGTAAGCTAAATTTGCAAATAATGCTGGTCCATTATCTATGTGGTCAAAACTTGTAGTTGAAAATAGAATTTTTTTCATATGTTTATAATTTTACAGCTTACTAAAAAAACAGTAATTTGTGAAATTGATAATCATTCCGCTGTATGTCTAAAAATTAGTCGTGAATGTTTCATTTTCCATATTTCTTTATAGTTTTCTTATAGTAAAGTTTTCCCACATATAGCATAAAAAAAACTAATATAAACCAAGGAAAAAACAAAAATTGCCCTCCGGTAATATTTGATTCAAAAAAAGGTATTATTATAACTACTCCCAAATACATATGCAAACTATCTTTCAGGTGTTTATAGTAAATACTTAAAGGTTTAATTGTAAAATACCAAATAAAATAAATAAATACCAATACTCCACAACCAAAATAAATTTCCAAATAGGAATTGTGAATTCCGCTTTTAAAATATTCAACACTAATACTTGGCATATATTTTTGTATAGCCTCTTTAAATTGAAAAATTCCTTGCCCGGTAAAGTATAGTTGAGGATTACGTTCAAATATAATTACTCCTATACTTCTAGATGCTATTCTTGCATCTACATTTTCGGCTGAGTTTAACAAGTAATCATCTCCTTTTACCCCTTTTGTACTTTCTATTTGATATTTGGTTTTATTAATTCTTTTGGATAATGCCGAATCTGGATTTGAAATTGTTGTTGATAAAATTAACAGTATAAATATTGCCATTGCCTTGAACATAAAATTACCTCTTTTAAAAAGCAACCATATAAGTACACCTATGAATAAACTAAGTAAGCTACTCCTACTTCCTGAAATAATCAATAATCCTAGATTGGCTATTAAAAATAATGTCCATACAGAAACTATTTTTGCTCTTCTGTTTTGCAACAGATAAAAATGAGACATTATGTAAATAAATGATGCCCACCCATAATGATTTGATACAAATGCACCAATTGTTTCTCCATATATATCTTCTTCATCTAAATTTCCTCCAAATAAAAAGAATGATAAGGATGGTATTAGATAAATCCACCTTATGGATACTATAATGGCATCGAGTATTGTTTTGTAGGGATATTTATTAAATAATACTTTTAAAGATACCCCTATATAAATTAGAGGGAAAATCAATGTAGTTGCTCTTTTTAATGATGCTACCGGGTTTACGCTAAAAAAACATGAAAAAATGATCAATGCACTAAAAATATATGTTTTTTTCAAAACACTATCGTAATTATATTTTCCATACAACTTAATCATTGAGTATACTAAGAATGCTACTTTTAGAGGTTGAAAAACAGCATTACTAGCCAAACCTGTTAACGAAGCAAGCCCATAAGAGAATATCACCAGAAATACATTTATAACTAAATTTTGAAAGATAATATTTTTATAAATAGACCGCATTTACTTAGTATATACTCTATAACTATATTTTTAGTTAATACTTACCTTTAATTTTTTTGTTTGAAAAACTTTTTCTATAGCTATTTATTAAATTGTTTTTTTTAATTCTTTTAATTAAAGTTAAGCTTAAAACAATCGGTAAGTAATTACCAAACATATAAGCAGGAATCGGTGGATAATATATAGTAAATGTACCTACAGTAAAAAGTATAAATATTATCCAAGTATACAGTTTGTTATAGTAAAGGAATACTAAAAAGATAAACCCAATGAATGAAATAAAATAATTTATATAATCTATGTTCCTATTAAAATAACCAAAAGAGAAACCTTGCAGCGTATTTATAAATGCATTCTTTATAAATATATAAGGATTTTCTTTGAAAATTTTTATAACTTCTTCTTTCGTTATTACAGTATATTTGTCAATAACTTCTTCTTCATAATAATTCCCTCCAACTGATGCTACTAATTTTTCTCCTGTTATCCTTTCATAAAGGTTATATGGAGCTTTATCACTTAACTTAATTCCATATTCATTTTGATAAGCTCCAAGACCAGCATAAACCGTATGCCATACATTTTTCTTTGTAGGTTGGTATAACATATAACTTACTAGGAAAGTAAAAAGTAAACATCTTAAAGAAAAACTATAATTAAATTGCTTATATAATACGTAAAAAACGAATAGTAAACTTACTATAACAGTTGGTCTGGTTAACAGTATAAAAGGTAATAAGATTATTAATGGGATAACAAATGCTCTTCTGGGCTTGCTTGCTAATAGTACATATCCGAATAATGCAGTGGGTATTATTTGCCAGAAATAATAGAAGTTAAATGGAATAAATTTTAAAACAATTGGATTTATTGAAAATAAAATAAAAAATAACCACCTCTGCCTTTTATTAAAAGTATTTAAATTAAGAAATAACAAATTTATAAGAACATAAACCATACATTGTAATAAAATAACAGCTAGTTGATCTCCCAAAAAAGGAAATACTATAGTGGCAATTTTAATCAAATATACATACCCTATGGGGTTATGGTTATAATGTACTAAATTATTTTCTCCTTTAAATTTGTAACTATCTTGCTGATCTATATCAAGTGATTTAAAATGTTTCACTTCATTTAAATCAATTTCAAAACTACCTGCAAATTCTAAATTATTTGCTCCGGAAAGAAATGGTCCCATCCAATTATCACTCATCCTGCTATTTTTCCCTAAAAAAAAAGATACCAAGAGAGCAATAATGATTAGTGAAATTTGAAAATATATTTGCTTAATCTTCATTTACTTCCTTCTTATTTAAAAAATATAGCGGCCTGTTTTTTGTTTCACGAAAAACTCTTCCCAAATACTCTCCGATTAATCCTAAACTTAACAATTGTAAACCTCCAAGAAATAGTACAACTGCTATTAAAGAAGAGTATCCTTGTATCGACTCTCCAAATAAAATTTTCTTTATGACTACCTTAAATAATAATACAAATGATAATAAAGAAATAATAAAACCCGTTATTATAGCTAATCGCAGTGGTTTTGTAGTAGAGGACGTAATACCTTCAATGGCTAAATTGATTAAACTAAAATAATTCCATTTGGTAGTTCCGGCTTTTCTTTTATCTCTTTCAAATAATATTTCTTTTTTTCTAAAACCTATCCATGAAAATAATCCTTTTGTGTATCGTTGGGATTCTTTAAATGATTTAATTGCTTCAAATGCTTTTCTGTCTAATAATCTAAAATCACCTGTATCCTTTTGAACAGGAAAGTCTGAGAAAAAAGAAATGATTCTGTAAAATATATAGGCTGTTTTTTTCTTTAAAAAAGTTTCTCCTTTCCTACTGGATCTTTTTGCATAAACATCCTGATATCCATTTTCCCATTCAATAATCATTTGACTAATTAAACCAGGGGGGTCTTGAAGGTCTGCATCCATAATAATAACAGCCTAGCTTTTGGAATTAACATTCTCAAAACCAGCAATTAAAGCTATTTCTTTTCCAAAATTTCTGGAGAGATCTACATAGCAAACTCTATAGTCTTTACTCCTTAGCTCATTCAATATCTTAAGTGTATTGTCTGTACTGCCGTCATTTACAAACAGAAATTCGAAAACATATTTAGCTTTATCTATTTGATTGATTACTTTACAAACCTCTTTATAAAATAGATGAATGACTTCTTCTTCATTATAAGCAGGTATAAGAATAGAAATTAATTTTTGCATTTTAATTTATTTGCGATTCTTTTACAACTTTTTATTCAAAAATAGTATAAAGCAGATTACGACTGTTTTTTCATTACAGCAAAACTAAAGTAAATATTTTACATTGTTATTATAGATGAAATGTAAATAATCCATTTTTCAATAGAACTCATCTTGACTGGTCTCAAATATAGTTGATAGTATAAAAATCAATGAAATGATACGCTTATATTATTTATCATAAAAATATTTCGCAAAATCTTCCCATTTATATTTTTTCAAGGAATTAAAGTTTTCCATTCCTATTTCTTTTAAATCTCTATCATTATATTTTTTTAATGCTTCAAATGATTCTTTAATATTGTTTTTATAAAGCAATTCTTTTTGATGTTTTAACCGATCTTTCAAAACCCCAATATTAGGTGCTAAGATCGGCTTTTTAAAACCCATTGCCAGAATGGTAGACCCAGAATTTTCAATTTTCTTAAAAGGTAAAACAATAATATCCGACGCATTATAGAAATATTGTAACTCATCATTATTAATAAATCTATTTATAAAAATAATATCATCATCATCCTTATAAATTTCATGAAAGTACTCTTTATTAATGGGGTTTCCTGCTATGATCAATTTTTTAGAAGATGTTTTTAACTCTTCAAACACTTTTATTAAATCCTCGATGCCCTTATAAGGCTTTATATACCCTAAATACAGGTATAAAAAAGCACCTTCATCTATTTGTAATTTCTTTCTACTTTCTTTTTTACCCGAATTATTTTTATAATAAGACACATAAGATCCTTCAGGGCATACAAAAAATTTATCCTTTACATTCAATTCTTTTTCTGCTCTTTTTATCGAATCTTTAGAAAAAACTCTTATCCATTTTACATGTTTTGCAAAAAAACGTCTGCATAATTTATGAATTATTATGTGTTTTGAATCATGTGGTCTTATATTATGTAAAGTCCAGACCAATGCTACCTTGTATAAATACTTAGCTATAATTATTTGGATAAGGAAAATTGGAATACCTAGAAGTGTAAGAAAAAATGTTCTTCTGTAGTAATAAGAATTTATCCAGTCAAAATGGATATAATCAGGTTTATATTTAGCAACTGTTAAAAATATACCTAAGAATCGATTATTTATTCCTAAAGAAACATCTAATTTTTGGAAAGAATTTAGTCCTTCTATCATTAGGTGTTGATAAGGGTTTTCGATACCAGCTACGGGTAAACAAAAAATACGAATACGTTTCGATTTATTCATCTTTTATTTTAAAAATATCATGCCTTAATACTATTGAAACAAAGGTCTGTGGTTTAAAAAGTATTTTAAGCCGCTTTTTCTCATTCCAATTTTCTTAGCAGGAATACCTCCAATAATATTCATGGGCTCTACATTTTTTGTAACTACTGAGTTTGATGCAACTACTGCTCCTTTTCCTATAGTAACTCCTGGCAAAATGGTAACACGGGATGCAATCCATACATAATCTTCAATAATTACATCCGCGCCCAAGTCTTTGTGATAATCGTCATGAACATCGTGTTCAAGAGTCCAAATGTTGGTTTCCTGAGCAATATCTACATTGCTGCCAATGGTTAACTTACCTCCTCTTCCATCCAGCATCACATTTCTATTGACTATATTATTGCTTCCCATAGAAATGTTTGAAGGTTTACGTAGCTCCAGTCCCATCAAAAACGTATTGTTTTTTCCACATTTTCCCAGTAATCGGTAGTAAAATATATTTCTAATTACATGAAAAGGAATATGGGATAAAACTCTATTGACAAAATAGAAGAAAAGAGCTACAACCCACGCATTAAAGGAAGAAATTATTTTGAGTTTACCCATAAGCATTCGTTATTTTTAGTTGATTTTACACCCCAAAAATAACCTAAATATAATAGATTCAAATTTTTTATTATTTAACCATGTCCTGTTTCTGTAATTCGATTATTACTAACATTTTACTTATTTAAATGTCTTATAAATCAAATACACTGATCTGACAGATAATACATTGACAAATACAAGTAACAATGCTATTTTATATGTAATACTTTCGAATGATAATTGTTCTATAAAGACATGTAGCAGCCAGGCCACAACTATCATGAGCAACAACAGTAAATTATTACCGCTTAGAAATGAGTACCTGATAGGGTTTTCTACCTTTTTATAAACAAAATAACTTGCTAAAGCCATTAAAAATGTATTTAATGGTTTAATAAATAGTAATCCTTGAATTTTAAATTGGGCTACCAATACATAGCAAAACACTGCTGACAACAGTTGCGATATGACCCAATAAGAATATAGGTTTTTTTCCAAGGTGATTAGAAATCGCCATTTTTCTATAAATCCCCCCGATACTTCCTATCAAAACCGCAACTATATTAAATTGTAAAAAAATATATGCTAGTGCTACATTATCTTCGTTAAATTTTTCACCACCCCATATAAAGTCAATCCCATAATATCCTAACAAAATACTTCCAATAATAACTATGATATTCACATTTAGTATACTGATCATGTTCTTCTTGAATTCATACGAAACAGATTTGGAATTTTGCATCAATAAAGAATAACGTGTGAAGAAAATAGTTAAGAAAGGTTGTATGAACAAGTTCTTTATTTTATTACTCAGGTTCTGCAAATATTTGAAAATGGCCAGAGTTCCTTCTGGTAAAAAAGAGATAGTAGATGTAAAAGTAATGGAAAGAATTTGAGTAGCTCCTACATATGACAACGTACTCTTCATTGTCTTAAAAAACGATTTATGATCAAAATCTTTTATTGTTAGCTTAAATGAGTGTCTAAACTCTATTCTATATAGTTGATATACGTAAAAAAAGAATTCGATTACCTTACCTAATAGTAAGGAAAGTACCAATGCCCAAATTCCCAGAGATTTATAAAACACTAATATTGTTAGAATGTTAATTATATAATTTACCACACTTAAAAATTCTACTCTTCCAAACTTTTTCTCAGCATTTAATACTATCATAAAAAAAGAATTAAATAGTTGAAGGTACAAATAAGGCAAGAGGATTCTAAAAATAAGGGTTGAAAGTTCTTTATCTTCCTCTGAAAACCCTGGTACTAATAATTGAATAAAGAATGAAGCAAATATGAAAATAATGGCTATAATAACAGTTCCTAATAAGAATATCCTATTTAGGATGACAGATAGTGCCTCAAAACCTAATCCTTTTCGGATAGTATTTAATTTGTGATATTCGGGTAGAAAAACTTCTGCCAACTGCCCTCCTTGCGATAAAGAAGTAACCATATAAACCAAACCCTGTGCTGCAAAATAGATTTCTATATTCCTGGAAGCTCCAAAATATCTAACTAATAGAATCGAGTATAAAAGACCTAGTAATGAAGTTAAGAGCTTAAAAGAAAAAAGCTTTAAGAGTGTTTTCATTTTTACCAACTGATAAAGTCGTGAGCATGCTCAATATTTTCAATGGTATGAACTATATGCTTCGTATTTGAAACTCCAAGAAGAGAAGCAATTAGTTTTAATGAAAAAAGCTTGAGGAGTATCTTCATTTTGCCAACCAATCTTTCATCTTTTCACTTACCGAAATAACCGAATTATATTCTCTCTCGAATTTCTCATCGTCAAACTCAAATTTAGAGCCTAAACATCCTATATACTCTTCCAAATTTGTTAAAGGATCTAGTATCTTCGGTTTTCTATTAAAAAGTCTTGCAGCATATTCCAACTTTGGGTCAACTCTGATAGAGACAGTATTTATTCCCAAAAGTCCTGCCACATAAACCATATGCATTCTACTGGTAAAAACTATACTGGCATTCTTAAATAGGGATACAAAATCCATAATTGTCATTTTATACGGATTCCAAACAGTAGAAAGTATACCTTTAGATTCGAGTTTCTCCATTATTTTCTCTTCTTCAGATTGAAAAAAGCACCAGTTTACCTGATATTGTTTTTCTAATAAGTGTTCAGAGAATTTCATCAGAACTTCCAGATGTTTTTCATAGGGTTTGTAATGCTTATACGACCTTGGACATATAATGACACTACATGCTGTTTTAGATCGCTTAAGAGCAGTAAGTTCATTCCTTAGCAATAGGCTCAAATCATTAGCTAAATAAACTTTTTTTAAATCAAACAATTTTCCATACTCATAAGATTTTTGATCTCTTACTCCTAAAAAATCAAAATTTTTTAACATACTTTGGTATATGGATTGTGATCTTTTATTTATAAAAGGTCCTATACCAATACCTATTCCGGCATATTTAGTACCTAATAATTTTGGAATATTATATCTTAAATAATTAGAAATCTTTCTCTTGAAATAATTCTTAGTATTTATTTCCTTTCCGTAATCAAAGAAAACACCGCCGCCAATAAAGTATACTTTATCAAAACTTTTGTAGAAAAAAACAGGTATTGTTTTTTTATATCTTATTATTTTAATTTTCGGGTAATACTGTAATAGATAAAGTGCGTCTACAGTTTCAGGAACTATACAATAAACTTCATTATTTTTTATCTTTTTAATGTTGTCCAGAGCTATTTTTAATAATAAATCATCTCCGAAGTTTTCTCTCCCTATATAGCCTGTTAAAAGTATTTTTTTTGTCATTTTAATCTACTAAATTAAATAAACCATACAGGCTCCATTTTGACTCTCCGCTTTTCTGTCTTGAACCTGATATTCAATTGTTTTTTTATTTGTTCAAGATAAAAATATTTTTTCTTCTACATTTCTTGCAAAATATTCATAGTTCCCTTCAATCTTTTTAAATGAAGATAGTGATTTTTTTGCTTATTTATATTTAGCATTATATCTTCAATAATTACTGATATTTCTCTAGGATTGGATATATCCGTTACATTTACAGCATAGGGAAATACTCCGGATAGAGCTTTAAATGCAGGAAAATCCGGCAATATCAGTAGGGTACCAAAATTAACAAATTCATACAATCTGTTTGGAGCTGCATAAACGTTATTAAGAGAAGTTGCACTATAAAAACCAATCCCTATATCCGCTGCAGCAATGGTATTCAGGTGGTTTGGCGGCATTCTGGAATTTAAAAACACAACTCTGCCACTTAAGTTCAAACTCTTTACATATTTTTTTAAATCTTCTAAATCATTACGAACTTTAACAAATGAGGGAATAATTACTAGCACGTATTTTGCCGGCAAAAAGTCAAATGCTTTTACTAATTCTTTTAAACTTCTTTTTTTATTATCTATTAAGCCGGAGTAAAGAACCGTTATTTTTCCCATATTTTTCAATGCAGTTATTTCTTTATCTTCTGAGATATTAAAGCCTCCGTAATTTGGAATATTTGGTAACAATAATGGTTTTGTTTTTAACTTGGCTAAGAAGTAAGTAATCCAACCTCTATTTTCTTCAGGAACAACCAGGTAATCTGCTTTCCTACAAGAATTAAATCTATGCTGTTCCAATTCATGAAATTGATAGACTACTTTTATTGCCCCTTTAAAACCATATATTCCGATAACATCCGGTGCCCCCAACCATATAATATTAACAGCGTGTTTATGCTTAAATAAAAACCGATAAAATTTTAAGTGAAAATAAATCTTAGCCGCAATTCTCTTAAGTAAACCAATTGGATAAGGTTTCTTTTTAAGTTGTATTAAGTGAATATTAGAAAATTCAAATTTTACTTCCGTATGATAAGTGAATAAGACAATTTTATATCCTCTTGAAGCTAAATAATTAATTATTGAAATTGTTGGAGGTATCGTTTTTATATCTCTCATCAACGGAAATAAAATTGTTTTTGATCTATTCATAAGGTATTCTTTGAATTAAATAATCTATACAATGAATAAAGAGGCTTTAAACATAGCACCAAAGTTACAAACATCAAAAAGATCAGTTGGTAAGAATTGTTAAAAGAAGTTGAGAATTTACCTAATATAAAGTTTATTGCTGCTGCTAAGGCAATGAGTATCAAAGATTCTATATTTTCTTTATTCAAAAAATAAAATTTAAAGGAGTTTTTAGTTCTAATGTATACGGTATAACTTACTATGCTGATCAAAAAGATATTTAGAGGAATGATAAATAACAGACCATTTATATCAAAGTATTTAATCAAGAAAAAGCTAAGTAGAGCCGAGAGAAGTTGACTTACAGACCAATACCGGTATAATACTTTTCCTTTGCCATGAGATATCGCCATCTTACGATAAAGACTTCCAACTCCACTAAACAATATACCGATTGAATTAAAAACTAAAAATACCTGAGCTGAACTTACATCACTTGCATCAAATTTGTTACTTCCCCAAAGAAAATTTAAAACGCTTATACCTAGTAATATAACTACGACAATAACTATAGTATTAACTTTTAAAATGCCTTGAATATTTTTTATAAATTCATTAAGTAAAGATTTCGAATCTTGTAATAGCTGTGAGTACTTGGTAAAAAATATTGTTATGAACGGTTGAATAAATAAACCTTTTATTCTATTAGCTAAATTTTGAACATATCGAAAAATCGCATAAACTCCTTCAGGCAGGAATGAAATACTGGCAGTAAGGACAATGGAATAGATTTGTGTTGCACCAACATATAAAAAAGTACTGCGAATGGTTTTGAAAAAATCAGCATGATCAAACTCTTCACTTCTTAGAATAAAATGATATCTGTATTTAATCTTGTAGAGTTGAGAGATGTAAAAAACAAACTCTAAAAATTTACCTAACAACAAAGAAGTTACCAGTGCCCAGATTCCGATATACTGATATAAAGTAATAATGCATATCAAATTTATTATTACATTGGTAAACCCTAATACTTCAGCTTTTTCAAATTTTTCTTCTGCATTTAAAACAGTTGCAAAAAATAAATTAAACAATTGAAAATATAAGCAAGGCAGTAGAATTCTAAAAATGAGAACTGCCATTTTCTTATCGCCTTCACTAAATCCGGGAACCAGTACATCAATGAATATTGGAGCCAGAAAAAAAATAGGAATAGATAATATTGTTGCTAAAAAGAACATCCTATTAATCACAATATTCAGAGCTTTAAATCCAAGCCCTTTACTAATAAGGTTTAGCCTATGGTACTCCGGTAAAAAAACTTCTGATAATTGTCCGCCCTGAGCCAGAGATGTAACTAAATATACCAGGCTTTGAGCAGCAAAAAAAACTTCAACTATTCTGGAGGCTCCAAAATACCTTACCTGAAGAATTGAATACAAAACACCAAAAAGAGAAGCAATTAGTTTTAATGAAAATAATTTGAGTAAAGCTTCCAAATATTGTTATTTATTACTTTTAAAAAATAAAATGATTTTACATAAAAAGTGTTTTATCAGGTCTTGAATTTTGTTTTTCTCATCGTCAATAATGATATAACTCTTGGAAATTGGATAGTTATTGACCTTAATGAAGGCTTCGTGCTTTTTTGCCAGATGATGTCTTAGGGTTTTCAAATCCATTTCGTCAAAGTTATTATTCTTATTAGAATAATTCTCTAATCTGTAATCAACAATGTGTTCACGAACTGACGAAGGCATTGGAATTACTAATATTTTCCCTCTTAAAAATTTATTCAGAGTATAATTTGCTTTGTAAAAATTGATTACTTTTTTTACATTATCAATATTAAAAATCATTTTTCCTGAGTTCAAAATCCACTTATCATGATTTCTTTTTTTATAGGATAATTTTTCTTCTAACAACAAAATACTACTATAAATTACTTCAAAACTTGGTATAATCCATTTATTCAATTCACTTTCTATTGTTTTAAGCTTTACTGCGATTGCTTGCTTTCTTAGAGTTTCAATTTCAGCTATTTTTCTTTTAGATTCCTGAAAAGGAATAATATTAAAATCGCTTAATAATTTATAGGTATGTCTCAATGTACTGATAAACAACGATACAGCTCTTACATGATTTTTTCTCATTGATAGCATGGCTGATAATGATTCTAACCTGTGGATAGTATATTCATAAGATAAAATCAACTTTAAATCGTTTATTTTATCATCAGTCATATGGCCTCCAATATCGTCTCCGTAAAGAATTTTTTTTCTATCAATATAAAAAAGCCCTTCAATATATTTAGCAAGTATTTTTGAGTAAACAAAAACATCATGAGCAATGACTTCATATCCTTTTTTTTGCTTAAGAATTTTTCTGATACTGATATCATCCCAATTTGGAGGGTTAATGTCGTCAACAATTACAATAATATCAATATCACTAAGCCCCGGAGCTGTAAAACTTCCTATTTGAATAATTGAAAGAACTCCTTCTATTTTTTTGACTTGATCCATATAAGTTGAGATTAAGTCATCATAAATAGATAATGGTACAGCGTTAACTTCTCCATAAAGATTATCAAATTTCATATATCAACTATTTATAATCACTTTTGTTTCTTGGATAAAAAGTTTGTATGATTTATCTGTATCAATGAGTATTTCTTCATTAATTTGAACAACCTCGTTGAATTTGTTGTATTCCTGTTTTATTTTTGTTGCTTTAATATCTTTCCTTAGAACGTAATTACTATCTATATTTCTTTGATCCCATTTTTCTCTAAACAAGGTTGCCGCATCAATACATTTCCAAGCTTCTTTCGTATAATACTCTTTGGCTAATAGAAAAGAATCTCTTTTGTGAATATATCTGCCTTTTTTAGCCATTACCAAAACCGGTACTAACATCAATTGCGAAAGGAAATATTTTGCAAAAAACACATCTGTTTCTAATGTAATCGGAAAATCATTGTATGTATTCACAAAACCTAAAAGCCATTTACGAGAGCTAAATTTTTCATTAAAAAAGTGAGGGATATTTATCTTTTTATCAAGATCGGAAAATGTGAGAGATTTCTCTATTGTTTCTATGGGAAGGTCCATCTGCCAATAATTAATAAAGCTATTAGAATTAATGAAAAATACTCCATGATGTTGTAGTGGATCTATCTTTATTAGTTCTTTATCTATTTGTTTTTTGATTTTGGGAACTTCTTTTGAAAGTGGTCCTATGATTGCCAAATCAATATCAGAATAGCTTACAAATGTACCATCAGAATAACTGCCTTGAACAATTAAAATACAATTTACTTTTTCTAGCAGCCTATGATATTCTTCTAATTTTGAAAAAAAGAATGGCTTTTTGTCTTCTCCATGGCTGTGAATACTTTTGATTTTAAAACTTTTTCCTGGTAATAAAAATTTTGCGAACCTTTTTTTTAAGACATCTTCAATTTTTCTTATCAGGTTCTCCATGTTGTTATTTAAAATAATAGAAAAGTCTCTTGTATAGATAAAGTATTTGATTTTTAATTTTAATTCGTTTGATTTGATTTTAAAATCTTCATTTAAAAATCTTGTTTCTAATTGCTTCTTTATTTTTAAAATCGCGTATAGTCGTTCTTCCCTGCTTATAAAAAAAAGATTACGGAGTAGTTTTTTTATGTCATCAGCCATATTCATCTAAATCTTATATTTCTTTTTGCAGAATGAACTTTAATCTCTTTCTCATTTTTAATTTTCAAAAATAGCTTTTCGATTTTCAATACAATCAATAATCTTAAAGAAATTATTATCATCTAAATACTCTTCAAAATTATTGTATTTGAATCCATTAATTTCTGTAGATACTTCTTCAAAAAAGTAATGAAATGAAACTTGGTACCTTATAAATACTAGGTATGCATATTTCATCGCTTCTTTTTTATTCATTTCGTAATCAATACTTTCCGGGTCAAAATTTTCAAGCAAATCAAAATATTCTTGCTTGGAATTGATGTCTAATGTAAATCCTTTATTTCTATAATGTGTTTTGGAAACAACAATGCAAGGTTTACACACCAGAGGCATTTCCATCCCGGCTGTTGTGGTATGTACAATTCCTAGCTTGGAGATATTATAGATACTCCAACTATTTACTTTTTCTTTTGGTTTTATGATTCGAATATTGCTCTTTGGAGTCACTCTATCCATAATAATATTATAGAATGGCATGTTTGTACCAATAACCACTTCTGCCGGATGTATTTTGACTATTAATTGTTTTTCAGGATGTTTGTTAAACCATTCAATAGTTTCTATCACCCACTCAGTAGGATTGTTAAAGGCAATTTCTCTTTGTGCACTCGTAGCATCCCATAAGACATTGGTAAATAAGGTATAAATGGGTTTCTTAGCATCTAACCCAAGGTACTCTATAGTTTCATTTTCTGAAGTCGTTTTTCCAAAATTGTACACAAAAACGTCATTCTTGTGAGAAATACGGGAATCTAGATACTGATAAATTAGATCTAGTTGTCTTGACGTTAAATCTTTGTTTTTTACTTTATCCCATTCATCAGTAACATCCCAAGAATCACCTGTTTTATTCCAATTGAAAACTTGTGAGTGTCTTTTTTTACCTCTTCCGTGAACCAAGGTGGGAATTTGATGATGCAAAAGCACTTGAAATGGAGGCCCCCAAGTACTATAAATTCCATGACTCATTATAACCAAATCCGGTTTTAATTCTACCAATTTTTCTCCTATGTAATGTGTAATAGAAATTGCTTTTTTGATCAAATCTGTTTTTTCTTCCAGCAATGGCAGAGTTTTTTCTATGACTCCTAATTTATACTGTTTCAATAAGGTTGCCTCTAAAATAGTATCGTATTTCTTATCATATTCTAATTCAGGTGTTCCCTTGATAAATTCTGAAATGGATATAAAATCAAGTCCAACCGTCTTTAAGAACTTCGACGCAAAAATAAAATCCCTTTCGGCCTCATAATCCCAATTCTTTTCATTACCAATTCGTTTGAGTTCATGAATTGGTAATGTATTATCATCCATCAAGAAGGTAATTTTATGTCCTTTTTTCTTCAAGCCCAATGCAAGTAACGTCTCTATATACAAATGAAAAGTACTTCCGGATAACATAAGTAACACATAAACTTCTTGCTTCTTCTCTGCAATACCTTCATCAAATTTTCCTAGCTTTTTTGCCTGTGCGATTAGATTACTTTTCGCAAAAAAAGAAACCTTTCCTAATCTCTGATAAGAAAATCCTAAAAAATATAATATCCTTATAGTAGGAGGAAATAAGAAAATTTTTATCGCATCTTTTATTTTTAATTTCATTATGAATATTTGTATTTAGCTAGTTAAAGGTATTAGAAAGAAATTTACCAGGCAGTCCACCCACCGTCAACTACTAAATTAGCACCTGTCATGTATGAAGATGCACTACTTATCAGATACACTATTGCTCCCTGGTAATCTTCTGCTTTTGCCATTCTTTTTAATGGGGTTTTATCACAGTAATTCTTTAAGAAATCTTCTGCTTGATTGTTAAAAACACCTCCCGGACTTAGGCAATTTACCCGAATGCCTTCGTCAGCCAAATGAGTTGCCATATATCTGGTTAAATTGATCAATGCTGCTTTAGAGGTAGCATAGGCTACCGGCGAGTTGATTCCGGAAGTTCCGTAAATACTCTTGTTTGCACTCACAATGCCATAGGTAGAGGAAATATTTACTATGGAAGCATTGTTGTTTTTCATCTTAGGTAATAATTTCTGACTCAGTAAAAAACTTCCTTTCAAATTTACGTCGTGTACCAAATTCCAGGCTTCCTCGGGGTAGTGTTCAAAGCCTGAGAAGAAATTGGATGTTGTATCCAGCTTCCTCGTATTTCCTTTAAAGTGAAAACAATTGACCAAACCGTGAACAGGAATCCCTCCTAAATCTTTATCAAACCCTGCAATTGAATCAGAGTTAGAAACATCGAGCTTTACGACTTTTACTTTGTCTTTTAAGCTTGTATCTTTTTCTATCTTCTCTGTTGCCATTTCACTGTCAATATCCGCAATGTAAATCATAGCTCCTGCATCTGCCAGAATCTGTACCATAGCAAAACCAATCTGCCCTGCACCACCTGCAACTACTACATTTTTCCCTTGAAGAGAGAATAATTTCTGGATTTTTTTCATATTGACTCTTTACTTTATTTAATGATTCTATTTATTAATAAATTTTTAGCAATTTTTATCATTACTTGATAATCTATTTTACTTGACTCAATAATATCGATCAAGTCATGTTTTCCATCAGCCAAATTTAATATCCACATCATAGCTTTTACTTCTAATTCTTTTTCCTTTTGAGAACCTATAGTGGGGTACAAACCTCTTTTTCCAAGTCGTGGTTCACAATATGGGAACAGATTTATATATTTTTTGTTGTTCTCTATCAAATGAACTATTTCTAAATATTTCATTACAGACTTTTCCATTGCATCAAAACTAATAAACCCTTTGTTGTCAGCAGAAGTATGGTACTCAGGATAAACACCATACATGGTACGCATAAGAGATCCTACAGGAAGATTTAACCCCGGTGAACAGTACTGCCTTTCTTCCGATCCTATGGGAGTGTAATTTAATATAGTATAATCTTCTTCAGTCTGACTTAATACAGTTTTTACTGCTCTATCTGATAAAGCATTTCCTCTCCTGCTTTTTTTGTAAGTGAAATTACCGTCATCTCCAATACACGTCACTACAAATCCGGCTACTAATTTTTCTTTAAGATAATCGCCATTCATAGAAAGGTAATAAATACTTCCAATAGTTTCCGGCACAAAAACAAACCTGTAAGTATAGTATAAATCTTTATCTTTTAATTGGTTGTATATAAATGCTGTAACTAAAGGACCTGATAACTCATTATTTGCTAAAGAAGGGTGACAAATATAGGTTGTAAATAAAACTTCTTCGTCTGTTTTTCCTCTTAAAATCAAATCTGAGATTGTCATAAATCCATTTTTATCAAATTTTGAATCAATTTTTATTTGATATTTTACAGATTTATCTAATTTCTCAAATTCATTATGCGATAAACAAAACCCCCACCTTCTATTGTAGTATGATGTCATATAGGGAATTAAATCAGGCTGATGCGGTATAGTATACAAATGCTCTTTCAGTTCATTGTAAGTAAGCAAACTTTCAAAGGGTTCGGAATACCCCAGCAGATGTAAATTATTTTCCTTAAAGTTTATAATTTCATTTCCTTTTTCATCTTTTATCCATGCTTCTTTAACATTCCATTCAGGAGGAACTGTCCAATCAAAGCATTTTGACCCTGAAGGTATTTCTTTAATTTCCAAAGGTATAATCTCCGAAAGTATTTGCAGAGATTTTCTATTCCCTTTTCCCGTGAGACTCCGGTTAATAGGCCATAAGCGATCAAAATACTTTTCAATTTTATTTCTCATTCTTTTCAATTTGGATAAAACTTAATTGTAACAAGTAAAAATTTCATAAATTCTATTTCTTCATTAGTCAACCTCTTAGTATATGTTCTGTCAGAAACATTAAATACTGTTTTATTGTTTTCTTTACTATCTACTGAATCTTTTACTATTACTATAGATCTTGGATAATTAGGGTTAATTTTATAAAACTCTTTTAACTTTTGTTGCATTATCTTGTATTTCTCCTCAATTGAGACATCTTCATACTGATTACCAAGCTTTTCTGTTATATCACGTGCCGGAACACCAGCGTAGATATGATTTTCTTCCATATCACGAGTTACTACAGAACCTAACATTGCCATACTTTTTGCTTTAGCATGAATGGGTGATACTAGACAGTGGCCAACAAACCAAACATCATCATCTACTATTAGTGGGGATTCTGATTCCCATTTACATCCTTGTAATGTGTCGCCAAAACGCATATGTGTCCAAAGTTGACTACGTGCTCCTACTCCAACGCCATTCCCAAGATAAAGCCCTCCATGAGTATTCAGAATACAGTTGGGTCCAATCCAACAACAGCTTCCAATTTTTGCTTCTTTATTTCCTGAAATAACAGTATTTTCTCTAATCATCGTATAATCTCCTATTTCAATAGAAGGACAAACGATCTCAATATCATGACCAAGATAGGCACCATCGCCTATCACGACTTTTTTAGCGGGTATGGTTGTTTGTGAGGCATAATCATAGCTTCCACTTATAGTAATACCGTCTTGGATTCTAACACCTTCACCTATGTATATTTCATCAGCTAAAATGTTATAGTTTTTATTTTTGTCCATTTTATATTTTTTTATAGCTAGAATTAATTATTATACTTATCATATTCTAGTCGTTATGAATTGCCAACATCAACTCAGTATTGGAAACCGCATGATCGAAATCTAATGAATGATTGAGTGTATTTGTTTTTATTAAGTTGATAAAATCGTTTATTTCATCAATATACAATTGATTTACATCAAAATCGTGTAACTCGTATTTTTCGTCTGTATCTTTATGCAATTGAACGTGCACAATATGGGTGTGCCAATCCCAAATTATTTTTCCTTTCTCGCCCAGAATCTTAACTGATCTGTCATAATCTTTTTGCAAGAAATCTACATGCAGGGAAACTAATTTGTCTTCATAAATAAAAATACTTTCTGCAATTTCTTCGACATCAATATCCAGGATGTTTGTATTAAACTTAACTGATTTAACATTTTGGGGGTTTCCGAAAAAATACTGAGCTAAGTCAAGTTCATGTGTAATGGTGTTGATAACTCCTCCTCCCATATCTTTGTTGGAAGCATACGATATTTTATAATCTTCCCAGGAGTGCCAATAAGGTAGCCAGCTTCCAAATTCCAATCTTGACGAATAGATTCTACCTAGCTTTTCCGAATCAATTAACTCCTTTATTTTTTTCACCAGGGGATGATAACGAAGCATAAACCCGATAAAGAATACAGAGTTGTTTTGCCATTCCTTTTGAATGAACTCCAATTGATCTTGGGAATGTGTCAAAGGTTTTTCAACAAAAACATGTGCTTTTAGATCGTTCGCTATTTTAACCCATTCTATATGCATGGATGTTGGATTGCAAATAACCATCATTTCCGGTTTTAACTCTTCAACCTCTTCAAGGGTAGTAATTACAGTACAGTGAAACTTGTTTTCAAAATCCGAAGAAAAATTACGTTTAAAGCAATATAGATCACCGTATCCCAAAGACTTTAAATTCTTTAAATGTCTTTGACCTATAGAACCGCCGCCAATAATTAAAAATGTCATTGCTTAAATTCTTTAGATTTCAAATACTTAGCTAAGACTTTTTCTAACAGGTTTTGTTCTTTCAGGTATTTCTCCACAAAATGTCTGAAAACACCATCACCTCCTTTGACAGGAATTACCCAGTCAACCAATTCTTTTACATATTCCGAAGCACTTACCGGACTGGCACTCAAACCTACTTTTTTTAACAATTCAATATCGTTGATATCATCTCCAACATAGGCAACCTCATTCCAGTTTAAACGTAACTCTTCCAATAATTTTTCAGCAATTGAAACTTTATCTTTAATTCCCAGAAAGCAATGTTCAATTTTTAATTTTTCTGCTCTTTTCTTTACGGCCATGCTATTTTCTCCGGTAATGATACCCGTATGTATGCTTATCAATCTGCAGAAAAGGATTCCTGCACTATCGGAAGTATTGAACTTTTTATATTCGTTCCCTTTTTCATCATAGTACATTCCTCCATCGGTCCAAACTCCGTCAATATCCGTTAAAAAAAGCCTTATATTATTCAAAATCACTCAATTCTAACGTTACATCTGCGGGAATATCTTTAACTGCTTTTTTATTGAGAATCTTATCGCGTTCAACCCATTTCATTCCTGTTCCCGGAGATTTTAAACAAAGTTTGTCTTCAGACACAATTTCTCCTTTTTTTATGTCGACACGAGACGTAAGGCTTCTGGCTAATTTCTCTTTTGCCTGTTGCGTTGCAGGGTTTACCTTTTTAATACCACTACCCTTTGCTAACTCTATGCCTCTTATATAATCAATCAATTTACTCAAACCACTTTCTTCAAGAGATCCCGGCTGGTCTGTTCCCTTCATTGTTCTGTCTAGTGTCACATGTTTTTCTATTAAGGTGGCTCCCATACAAGAAGCAGCCGCAGAAATAATAACACCTGAAGTATGATCTGATAAGCCTATATTAACTTTGTATTTACTTCTTAATGTATCCATGACTCTCAGGTTTACATTCCTGACATCACACGGATACTGTGAGGTACACTGCGTTATCAGTACTTTATCTTTTGGTAAATTCAGCGCTTCAAGAGCCTGATCTATATCATCTAATGAAGCCATCCCGGTAGAAATAATGACAGGTTTTTCTATGGCTCCTAACTTTTCTAATAATGGAATATTGGTCAGATCTCTGGAAGCAACTTTATAAAACGGACAGCCGATTCTCTCTAACAATTCAACAGACAGAACATCACAAGGTGTACAGAAATAAGTCATTCCGATCAGATCACAATATTCTTTAAGCTCTTTGTGTTCTTCCTCTGATAGTTCCAAAAACATTCTGTGTTCTCCGTAAGTTCTTCCAAACGAATTTGGATTGTCGTAGATTCTGTCAAATGCTGCTTTTGTTAATTCGGAAGGAATATCTCTTTTTTGGAACTTCACTGCGCTTGCTCCGCACCTTTGAGACATGTCGATTAACTTCTTTGCCAGATCAATTGAACCATTGTGGTTCTGTCCTATCTCTGCTATGACGAATGTTGGGAAATTCTCACCAACCAGTGTGCCGTTTAAATTGGCAACCGGGATTTCAGAATCCAATCCTTTTTTGATATTTTCATCTAAAAAGCAGTATAAGTTTTCCAGAGAATCGATAGAAGATTCACCTAGTATTTTTTCTAATCGAACCAAATCTTTTTTTGTATCGATCGTAAGAAATTTATCCAAATCAGGGCGTAATCCCATAAACTCACCGGACAGCAACTCAACATCAAAGATTTCGCTACCTTCTTTTCTTCTGAAAAAAGGTGTTACATGCTCAATATCAACGGGATTCCGGCTAATTTCATACACTTTCTTCAAAGCTCCTACTTTCACAAACTCCGGGACAATATGTGACAAGCCATCAATGGCTGTATAATCCTTATGAATTGATTTTTCGAAAACAGCCTCCGCAATACTGGAGATCATAATAGGGTTATCGGCAGTAAGTCTGACAATTATATCCTCATCATTCAGGCCTTCACTTGCCTTTATAAAGCGGTTAAGAACATTCAGGCTACTACCCTGACAAACTTGAACATTCAACGAATGCGCTGCAGACACAATAGGTTCATCGGCTTCCAATGTAGATGTGGCAATGAAAATTTCATCTACAAATTTTAACTTTTTCACATTCTCTACCACTCTGTACAATAGAGGTTTTTCAGAAACTGACATTAAAGATTTACCTCTTAATCTACTACTTAACATTCTGGCTTGTATGATAGCTCTTACTTTCATTCTTTTATGTCTTTAAACTCCACAAAAATCCAAAACTATTTGCGAGTCTTTTATTTTTACATTTTTAAACTCATCATGAGCTACTAAAAAAGCAATAATATCTGCTTTTTCAACAGCTATATGGTAATCGGTTAATTCAAATACCGAATGAGATTTGATATTGGGTTCAACAATAAAATGTTCCTCGTTACCTGCGCTCTGTAATATTTTATGAACAATATGTTCCGCCGGAGATTCTCTTAAATCATCAATATTAGGCTTAAAAGCTAATCCCATTAATGCTGTTTTTGGTTTTCTTCTGTGATTCAACTCAAATTGCAATTTGGCATTTTGTATTTTTTCAACACACCAAAGAGGTTTGTAACTATTTACCTGTCTTGACGTTCGTATAATTTTAGATTCAACCGGATAATCGGAAACTATAAAATAGGGATCTACAGCTATACAATGCCCTCCAACTCCAGAGCTTGGCTGTAAAATCTGTACTCTTGGATGTTTATTTGCCAAATTAATTAATTCCCAAACATCAATCCCTGCTTTATCACAAATTAACGATAATTCATTAGCAAATGCTATTTGTACATCCCTCGACGAATTTTCTACTAATTTGCACATTTCTGCAGTACGAGCATTGGTAGCATGTAACTTTCCCTTTACATATTGAGAATAAAATTCAATTGCTTTTTGTGCTGAAGTCTCATTGATACCTCCTATCACCCTGTCATTATGAACTAATTCATATATGATATTACCGGGTAAAACTCTTTCAGGACAATATGCCATAGATAATCTGCCTTCCAATTCCGGCCTTCGGCGGTAAATGAGTTGCTGCATTTTTTCGGTAGTTCCGATCGGAGAGGTAGATTCAATGATATATAAATCTTCCGCTTTCAACAAGGGGATAATTGCTTTAGTTGCAGCTTCAACAAAGGATATATCCGGCTCATAATCATTTTTAAACGGTGTTGGAACAACAATTAAATATACACCTGCCATTACAGGTTTTGTAGATGCCTTAAAATATCCTTCTCTTACTACTTCAGCTACTATTTTGTCCAGATCCGGTTCTACAATATGAATTTTCCCTCTATTAATCGTATCTACAACCTTAGGATTGATATCCACTCCATGAACATAGGTTTTATCTTGTGCTATCAAGGCAGATGTTGGTAAGCCAATATATCCTAATCCTATGGTAACTACTTCGGGGGTCGTCATATCTCTTTTATAAAGTTTACAATTCTGGCACAAGCTTTTCCATCTCCATAAGGATTATGCAATTTTGACATACTATCGAACCTTTGTGAGTTAGATAAAAGCTCTAATGCTTCTCTAACTATTAAATCTTCATTTGTACCTACCAGAACAACAGTTCCTGCTTCTACAGCTTCAGGTCTTTCTGTAGTATCTCTTAATACAAGTACTGGCTTCCCTAAACTAGGTGCTTCTTCTTGTACCCCTCCACTATCAGTAAGAATTAATTTGGATCGGTTCATTAGCCAAATAAAATCTTGATAGGCTAATGGGTCTATTAATAATATATTAGGTACACTTTTTAAAATTCTATTTACGGGTTCTTGTACTTTAGGATTTAAGTGAACTGGATAAATAATTAGTCTACTTATATTATCTTGAACTATTCGTTTTAAAGCCTTACAAATTCTTTCAAATCCTTCTCCGTGATTTTCCCGGCGATGCCCGGTGACCAAAATTAACTCTTTATTTTTAATTGTAGCATCTAATTCTCTAATGAGTTTACTGGGTGTTTCATTTACTTTATGAATACTATGAAGCAATGCATCTATAACCGTATTTCCTGTGACGATAATGGTTTTCTGACTTATATTTTCTCGTAACAGATTTTTTTTTGATTTTATGGTAGGTGCAAAATGATAATCACATAAACGTCCCGTAATTTGTCTATTCATTTCTTCGGGGAAAGGGGAGAGTTTATTGTTTGTTCTTAATCCCGCTTCCACATGACATACTTTTGCTCCGTTATAAAACCCTGCTATAGATGCTGCCATAGTTGTAGTGGTATCACCATGAACAAATACATAATTAGGTTTGTATGCTTCCAGTATAGGTTTTAAATTCTGAATTATAGTAGCTGTTAAGTCATACAAATTTTGATTTGGTTTCATCAAATTCAGATCATAATCCGGTGTGATTTCAAAAAAATCCAATACCTGATCCAGCATTTCCCTATGTTGGGCTGTCACACAGACTCTAGTTTCAAAATGAACTGTATCTTTTTGGAACTCTTTTACTAACGGAGCCATTTTGATAGCTTCCGGTCTTGTACCAAAAATGATTAAATTCTTCCTCATTTTTCTGTATGTTTTCCTATTTGATAATATTCAAATCCTTTTTCTTTCAACTTGAATGTATTGTATTGGTTCCTACCGTCAAAAATAACCGGATGGTTTAGTTGCAGTTTAATTTCCTGGAAATCAGGAGATCTAAACTCTTTCCATTCTGTCAATAGAATGAGTGCTTCCGTATGCTTTACCGCTTCATATTTCGAATCACAGTATGCTACTCCATCAACCCCTTTTAAGTAAAAAGTTTTTGCCTCGTAGTTCGCTTTGGGGTCATATGCTTTTACTTTTGCGCCTCGTTTAATCAGTTCCTTAATTGTATAAAGAGATGGCGCTTCTCTCATATCGTCAGTACCTGGTTTGAATGCCAGCCCCCAAATTCCAAAAGTTTTTCCTTCTAAATTATCCCCAAATCGCTCAACTATTTTATTAACAATAGAAAACTTTTGGCGATTATTAACATTCTCAACAGCTCCAATCAATTCAGCAGAATAATGATGATCTTCGGCAATTTTCCGCAATGCTTTTACATCTTTTGGAAAACAGGACCCCCCATAACCTACACCCGGATAAATAAAGCCATATCCAATCCTTCTATCAGAACCAATACCAACTCTGACTTGATTTGCATCTGCTCCTACTTTTTCACAAATGTTCGCGATTTCATTTATAAATGAGATTTTTGTTGCTAACATTGCATTAGCAGCATATTTAGTCATTTCCGCAGAGCGTATATCCATAGTTATAAATCGGTCATGTGTCCTAAAAAATGGGGAATATAATTGTTTCATCATATCAAAGGCTTCATTATTATCTGCTCCAATAACTACTCTATCCGGCTTCATAAAGTCATTGATAGCATCTCCTTCTTTTAAAAACTCAGGATTAGAAACTACATGAAATTTCACTGCTTTTTTTCTTGTATCTAATTCTTTTTGAATAACTTCTTTTACTTTGTCTGCTGTACCAACGGGAACTGTAGATTTATCAACAATCAGCAATTCTTCACTCATATTTTCTCCTATTGCTTTGGCCACTGACAAAACATACTGTAAGTCTGCAGCACCATCTTCTCCCATAGGGGTTCCCACTGCTATAAAAACAATAGCGGCCTTATCAATAGCTTCTTGTATCGATGTTGTGAAAAAAATAGTTTTTTGCTCTAGGTTTTTTTTAATAATTGCTTCTAAACCGGGTTCATATATGGGTAACTCTCCTTTTTGCAATTTGTTTATTTTAGCTTCATTCGTATCCATACAGACCACTCTATTCCCCATTTCAGAAAAACAAGCTCCCGAAACCAAACCAACATAACCGGTACCTATAACAGCTATTTTCATCTATACAATAAAAGGGGGTGTTTTAAATTATTTACTACAGTAATAGGAGCATTCCTTATACTATTGATTATTTCAATAGAGGGTTTTGCATCTGTTAAACCAAAACCCTTTCCGGATAATATCTCCTTGTAGCTTTCCGTATGTAAATCTGCAAACCCGTCGGTAAATTCAACTTTTTCTTTATTTATTGTTATGTTCCTAAAAGTCCTTTGATTTTTTTCTTTAATATATTTGGGTAAATCTTGCTCTTCTATAGATAGAAACCAACGTACTCTGGCTTTTTCAAACTCTAAAAATCCGGCAGCCTTTGACGGTTTTTTCAAATGTACTATATTTTCCTGTACATTTCCAAAAACCCAGGAAAGCATATCATAAAAATGAACTCCTATATTGGTTGTGATTCCTCCCGACTTACTTTCATCTCCTTTCCACGAAGAAAAATACCAATTTCCTCTGGTAGTTATGTATGTTAAATCTACATCATATTTTTCTTTCTTTGCTTCTATTATAATTTTTTCTTTAAGTTTTAAAATGCTTGGATGCAATCTTAATTGTAAAATGGTATTTATTTTTTTTCCTGATTCTTTTTCAATATCTGATAACGCATCAACATTCCAGGGGTTTAAAACCAGAGGCTTTTCGCAAATAGCATCTGCTCCTCTTCTCAATGCCATCCGTATATGAGCATCATGTAAATAATTTGGCGAACAAATACTCACATAATCTAATGAAATATGATTTCTTTTAAGCTTTTCTATATGCCTGTCAAACCGCTCAAACTCCACAAAAAAATCCGCTTTTGGAAAATGGCTATCCAAAATACCTACACTATCAAATTTATCCAATGCCACAACCAAATGGTTGTTGGTATCTTTTATAGCCTTCATATGTCTGGGTGCTACATATCCTGCTGCACCAATTAATGCAAAGTTTTTCATCTTACAGTACTTTATCTGTTACGTTTGATGGCAAACAGTTTTTAACATCATAAACAATACAATGTTCTTTTTTTAGCGAAAGAAAATCTAAGCTTTTAAATGCATCATGCGCAACGGCTACTATGATTGCATCAAATGTTGAATTGGGAATTTCATTTGTTGAAATCAACCCATACTCTTCTTGCACCTCTTCCGGATTTGCCCAGGGGTCAAAGATGGTAGTAGTAGTAGTATATTCTTTAAGTGATCTAATTACATTTACAACACCGGTATTTCTCACATCCGGACAATTCTCTTTAAATGTAATTCCCAATACCAAAATGTTTGAATTTTTAATCTTGATGTCTTTTTTTATCATCAATTTAATGACTTCAGAAGCTACATAACTACCCATACTATCATTCATTCTTCTCCCTGCTAAAATTATTTCCGGATTATAGTTATACTCTTGTGCTTTTTGTGCTAAATAATAGGGGTCTACCCCTATACAATGCCCTCCTACCAAGCCCGGTCTGAAGGATAAAAAATTCCATTTGGTTTCTGCCGCTTTAAGCACATCATGGGTATTGATATACATCAAATTGAATATTTTAGCCAACTCATTTACAAAAGCAATATTGATGTCCCTTTGGGAATTCTCAATAACCTTTGCTGCTTCCGCAACTTTTATAGCGGGTGCCAGATGAGTCCCTACTATAATTACCGATCTGTATAAAGTATCTACTTTTTTTCCTGTTTCAGGAGTCGATCCGGAAGTAACTTTTATTATTTTTTCTATAGTATGCTCTTTGTCCCCCGGATTAATTCTCTCCGGAGAATATCCTGCAAAGAAATCTTCATTAAATGTTAACCCCGATATTTTTTCAAGAATAGGAACACAATCTTCTTCCGTAGCTCCCGGATATACCGTAGATTCATAAATTACAATATCTCCTTTTTTTAAAACTTTACCAACTGTTTTGCTCGCACTAATTAAAGGCTCTAACACAGGTCTGTTATTCTTATCTACCGGCGTGGGAACAGTTATAATATAGTAATTACAATTCTTTAAATCATTTAAATTTTCCGAGCAGTATAACCCATTTCGGTCAGAAAAATCACTTACTAAAACGGATTGTAAGACTTCATCTTCTACTTCCAATGTACTGTCTATTCCCGACTTTAATTCATCAATTCTTTCTTTGTTGATATCAAATCCCAGTACAGGGTACTTGGTTGCAAAAAGCCTCGCCAAAGGCAAACCTACATATCCTAACCCAATAACTCCTATTTTTATATGGCTCATCTTATAAGTTTTCCCAATACCATTTTATTGCTTCTTTCAACCCGTTCCGTAGAGAGAATTGCGGTTGATAGTTTAATAATCTTTTCGCTTTATGTATAGATGCCAAAGAATGCGGAATATCTCCGGATCTTTTGGGCCCGTAAATAATTTCAATATTTTTAATTTCGGAATCATATACTGTTAAAAACTCTTTCAAATAACTTACCAAATCGTTCAATGTATTCCGTTCTCCATAGGCAATATTATACACGGTATTAATGGCTTCTTGGTTTGCTGTTAAGGACAGTAAATTAGCCTGAATTACGTTGTCTATATAGGTAAAATCTCTGGAGTATGTTCCATCTCCATTAATCACAGGTGATTTACCGGACATAAGTTGACTTACAAATTTCGGGATCACCGCTGCATAAGTTCCTTCCGGATCTTGTTTTCTACCAAAAACATTAAAGTAGCGCAATCCAATAGTTTCTACTCCGTATGTTTTTGCAAACACATCGGCATATAACTCATTTACATATTTTGTAATTGCGTAAGGTGATAACGGTTTCCCTATTTTGTCCTCTACTTTTGGCAGCTCTTCCGAAGCTCCGTAAGTAGAAGAACTTGCTGCATAAACAAATCTTTTTACTCCTGCTTCTCTTGCGGCAACCAACATATTCAAAAAACCTCCTATGTTAACCTCATTAGAAGTAACCGGATCTTTTATGGATCTGGGGACTGAGCCTAAAGCTGCCTGATGTAATACAAAATCAACTTCTTTTATTACCGTTGAACAATCTTCCATATTTCTTATGTCACCGGTTACTAATGTAAAATTACTGTCGGGTAACAGGTGAGAAATGTTTTTCTCTTTACCGGTTGAAAAATTATCTAAACAAACTACTTTATTTTCTAGTTTTAGTAAAGCTTCGCAGAGATTAGATCCAATAAAACCAGCTCCTCCCGTAACTAAAATTTTTTTCTTGGTTAAACTTGCCTTCACAAAAACCCGGTATCTTTTTAAGACGGCACAAAAGTACAAAAATCTTATCGACTTAAGTAGTAAAATACAAAAAGCTTCACGATATCGTAAAGCTTTTTTAGTGGGCAATGAGGGATTCGAACCCCCGACCCCTTGGGTGTAAACCAAGTGCTCTGAACCAACTGAGCTAATTGCCCTAAAACGGATGCAAATATATAACGGTTTTTAATTCTAACAAAGAAAAAACAGACTTTGTTTTAGATGACTTCTGCTACAACAAATGTACTTCCGCCAATATAGATTAAGTCTTTCGCATGAGCATTTTTCAAGGCAGCAGCATATGCCAATGTAACAGATTGATAACAGTCTCCCAATAAATTATATGTATTGGATTTTTTTTTCAGGAAATGTTGATCCAAGCCTCTTGGAACACTAGGTTTGCAAAAATAATATACGGCTTGTTTTGGAAAAAGAGGCAGTATCTCATTTAAATTTTTATCATTGACGACTCCTAAAACCATATGAATTTTATCATAATTTTCTTTTGACAATTGTTTCATTACGTAATACAATCCTTCCTTATTATGGGCTATATCACAAACTACCTTTGGTTCTTTCAACAATAGTTGCCATCTTCCTTTTAAATTTGTATTCCGGGAGACCTTTGCCAGCCCTCTGCTAAAATGAGATTCGGAAATTGTAAACTCATTCAATTGTTTTAAAGCTATCACAGCTGTTTTTACATTATGCTTCTGGTAAGTTCCTAGCAAATCAGTTGCATAGTTACATTCAAAATCCGAAGCAAAAATAACTTTTGCGTTTATCAATGAAGCTTTTTCTAAAAAAACAGATGCTATATCTTCTTGTTTTTCTCCGATAATTACAGGTATATTTTGTTTTATAATTCCTGCTTTTTCAAATGCTATTTCAGGGAGTCTCTCCCCTAAGAATTGAGTATGATCATACCCAATATTAGTAATGACTGAGATTTCGGGGTTCACTATATTAGTGGAATCTAATCTCCCGCCTAAGCCTACTTCTATAATAGCTATATCTACTTTTTCTTTTACAAAATAATCAAATGCCATTCCAACGGTCATTTCAAAAAAAGACAACTGCTGTTTTCTTAAAAATGCCATATGTCCGTCAATAAAGCGAATTACAAAATCTTTGGAAATTTCTTTTCCGTTAATTCGGATTCTTTCTGTAAAATCTTTTAAATGTGGAGAAGTATACAATCCTACTTTATAGCCTGCTTCTTGCAACACACTTGCCATCATATGCGAAGTAGACCCTTTTCCGTTCGTACCTCCCACATGAATGGATTTAAACTTTTTCTCCGGAAAGCTGAGTTCTTTTGAAAATGCCAGGATATTTGTGAGGTCTTTTTTGAATGCTATCGCCCCCTGCCGTTGATACATGGGTAATTGTGCAAACATCCAGTTCAGGGTTTGTTGGTAGTCCATTATTTAGTTAACGAAAACTTATAGATAATGGTTCCTCTTTGTTTTGCAGGCGCATTTCCGTCTGCATTCCATTTTGTCTTAAGAGCTGCTTCTTTAGCCGGTTTTAATAAACAATTTGCAGAATTTGTAGTTCCTTTTACTCCGGGAATCGCCTTGATAACACGACCGCTTTTATCTACTTCTATACTTACCACAACAATTCCTTCCTCCTCACAATCAGGTTTTTGAATAGGCTTGGATGTGGCTCTTCTTCCTGCCAAATTATAATTGCTATCGCCGTCCGAACCTGTATTACCATAATATTTAGAAGTGTTTGGGTCTCCTGTTTTCTTTCCTTTTAAACCTGAAATCGCATTACCTCCTTCTCCTTTTTGCTTGCCATCGGAAGTAGCTCCTTTTAGTAAATTATTTAAGGCATCCTGAGTTGCCTTAGATGGTTTTTTAGGTTTCGGAGTTTCTTTGGGCTTTTCCTCTTTTACCTCTTCTTTTGGAATTTCTTTTTTCTTTTCTTTTGGTTTTTCCATAACCGGAGCTTCTTTTTCTTCCTGGGTAACGACTTCCTCTTCTATCGCTTCTTTAGTAACTTCTTTTGTTTCCTCAGGCAATGACTCTTCTGTTTGTTTGGGTTCGGCTTTTACTTTTTTTATTACTTCCGGTTCACCTTTTC
This sequence comes from Flavobacteriaceae bacterium, assembly GCA_014075215.1. Taxonomy (NCBI): domain Bacteria; kingdom Pseudomonadati; phylum Bacteroidota; class Flavobacteriia; order Flavobacteriales; family Flavobacteriaceae; species Flavobacteriaceae bacterium. The sequence continues at coordinate 1,333,802 of CP046177.1, read as the reverse complement.
CTACATTTGAGGTTCCATAGTTTATTGCAATTCCATATTCTGCCGGCGGATCTAAATATCGCATGCCGAAATTAAAAATGGCTACGACTAACAACAACATAATGACGGTGGTGATAACGGCAGATTTTCTCTTATGTCTGGTTTCTAACACTTGCATTATTTTCCTCCTTTTACAGCCAAAATCATTTTTAATTTATTTTTATTCGCAATATCAATCACTTTCATCACCTTTTTATAAGGTACATTCTGGTCTCCTCTAATTACAACGGTTTTGCTTTTATCTCTCCCTACCTTATTTAGTATTTCAAGTTCTAAATTCCTTTCGGAAACTTTGGTTTTGTCAATATAGAAATTAGATTTGCTAGTTACTGTAACTGCAATAGAAGATTTATTTTCGGTCTTACCTCCGGCTTTCGGCAATAAAACATCAATAGCACTCACCGTAACTAATGTCGACGTTAACATAAAAAAAATCAACAATAGAAAAACAATATCTGTCATTGAAGACATATTGAAATTGGCATTTACTTTATTTCTTCCTCTTAAGTTCATAATCTATATTATTTAAAGGATTCAAAATTAAAAGATTAAAAGTTTTTAAGATATAATGATACTATTTTTCAATTTTAAATCTTTCGATATCAAACAGGTTCGTTTAATAAATCTAAAAATTCCGTAGATTTTGCTTCCATTTGATAAACCACCTTATCTGTTTTAACAACAATATGGTTGTATGTAATATAAGCAATAATCCCTACAATGAGTCCTGCAACAGTAGTAGTCATTGCCGTATACAAACCATCCGACAACAATTTTATATCTATTTGCCCTCCTGAATTTGCTATTTCATGAATAGCAACTATCATACCGATAACGGTTCCTAAAAATCCAATCATAGGTGCAGCTCCCGCAATAGTAGCTAAAACACTTACATTTTTTTCTAATTGATAGATTTCCAGTTTTCCCGCATTTTCAATAGCCGTATTAATATCTTCCAGAGGTTTCCCTATTCTGGAAATTCCTTTTCCTATTAATCTTGCTATGGGAGAATTAGCACTCCTACATAGTGTATCTGCCGATTCTATTTTTCCATTAGATACATAATCTTTAATTTGATTCATAAAATTTTTATCAACCCTTGCTGCTGATTTAATAGCAAAAAACCTTTCAAAATAGATATATAATGCAATGGTTAGTAAAAAGAAAAGAATAGAAATAATGATCAAACCTCCTGTCCCGCTTTCTATAATGAGCTTATAAATAGATAGTACCTTCTCTTCGGATAAAGTATCGACAACCTCTGCTTTCTTTTGGATATATAACAACATTCTTAATTTTTAAAAGTTCTTTTACTCTAACGGTTGTTTTGTTTTTAAATTGTTTAAAAAAACACTCGAAATATGGCCCTTAAATTTTTAGATAAATAACCTCATGAACATGAATGAAAAAGAGCCGGTCAAAAATCCAATCAAAGCGAGCCATGAGATTTTTTTTAAGTACCAAAAGAAGTCTATTTTTTCCATTCCCATGGCTACAACTCCGGCAGCAGAACCAATAATCAACATACTTCCTCCTGTTCCGGCAGAAAAGGCAATGAAATGCCATAAAGGATCGTCTAATGGTTCCGTAAACATTCCCAAACTTGCTGCAACCAGCGGTACATTATCGATAATTGCCGATCCTACTCCTAATAACATCACCACCAAATCAGAGACCGAAACGCTGGTTAATTCTGTTCCTATGAATGGCACACTCTCTTTTAAATTATCTGCAAAACCAAACAAAACCCCTAAAGATTCTAATGCGGCAACAGCCATTAAAATTCCTAAAAAAAAGAGGATGCTTGGCATTTCAATTTTAGACAAAGAACTATGAATCGGACCGTGATATGCATATTCCTGAGATTCATCTTTTGTTGCGAAATCTGTTAAAGAAATTTTTGTTCTGCTAAATATCTCGGCAAATGTTGCTATAATTGCTAAAGACAGCATCATCCCTACATAAGGAGGTAAGTGTGTCAATGTTTTAAAAACAGGTACAAAAACAATAGCAGCTAAACCTAAATATAACATTAATGCACTGTGTTTCCCTAATTTTCTATCCTCTTCTTTATCTAACGCTATTTGCCCTTTAAATGCAGGTAAAAAGCTTGCAATAAAGGTAGGTACTATCATACATAATAAAGAAGGAATAAACAGATAGATAAATAAATATACGGTACTTACTTTATCTCCTATCCATAGCATGGTAGTCGTAACATCTCCAATAGGAGAAAAAGCACCTCCGGCATTTGCCGCAATAATAATTAAACCGGCAAACCATATCCTGTCTTCTCTCGTTTTTATTATTTTTTGTAAGATTGAAATCAATACAATGGTAGCAGTCAGGTTATCTATAATAGCAGAAAGTATAAAAGCCAAAGCTGAAAATATCCATAAAATCCTTTTCTTACTATTTGTTTTTATATACGTTTTGATAGTAGAAAAACCGTCAAAATAATCAATGATTTCCACAATAGTCATAGCACCTAGTAAAAATACCAAAATCTCTGCGGTTTTCCCCAGATGATGTAACAAGGTTTCTTCAGCTAAATGCATTTTATCATCATGAAGCATAGAAGTAAAGCCTTCTACTAAGGCATGCTTAGAAGAATCAAACCAACCGGAAAAAGAATCGATTCCCAAAGCAACAATAGCCCAACAAATTGCCATCATAGCCAGCGCAGGGATTAATTTATCTACCTTTAAGCTGTGTTCCAGTGTAATAGCAAGATACCCCAGAATAAAAACAATAATAATTACTGATTCCATAAAATTATATTTATACAAGTTGTTTTAGTGCGAGTTCAAAAGCGATCTCGCTTATTCCCGTTTTAGATGCACTTCCGGCAAACGTGTTTTGCAATGCCTTTTTAATTGTATCTGATGTGTCTTCAAAAATTGCTTCGTCTGTCATTTCAATCCTTCGCTCCATAAAATATGCAAATACCCTAGCCATCCCGCAATTGGAAATAAAATCCGGAATCAAACTTACTTTTTTATCTGTACTTTCCATAATGGGCCCAAAGAAAATTTCTTTATCTGCAAAAGGCACATTTGCTCCGGAAGAAATCACTTCGAGGCCGGAATCGATCATTTGATTAATCTGCTTTTGCGTAATCAGTCTGGAAGCTGCACAAGGCGCAAAAATTTCAGTAGGCAAACTCCATATGTTTCGATTAATTTCCTCAAAAGGAACTCTATTTTCCACTACCAGAGTATTTCTGTCTTTAGCCAGAAAAAATGATCTAATTTCTTCAAAAGAAAATCCTTTTTCATTGATAATACCTCCTTCACGATCAATGATCCCAACTATTTTTGCCCCCATTTGAGCTAAATAGTAAGCCGCAGCAGAACCCACGTTTCCAAAACCTTGGATTACAACTCTCTTATCAACTACAGAACCTCCGTAAATAGTATAATAATGTCTTACTGCCTCCGCAACACCATAACCTGTAATCATATCTGCAATCGTATATTTTCCGGAAATGTCCGGAGAATATTTTTTACTTTCAACTACTTTTATAACACCGTGTCTTAACTGACCAATTCTATTAATCTTATCTGCTTCTGTTGGTTTAAAGTGTCCATTAAAAACACCTTCTTGCGGATGCCAAACACCACTATTTTCAGTAATTGGTATTACTTCATGAATTTCATCGACGTTTAAATCACCACCTGTTCCGTAATAACTCTTTAGCAGAGGAGATACTGCTTTATACCATCTTTCTAAAACTCCTCCTTTCCTCGGATCGGACGGATCAAAATTGATTCCCGATTTAGCTCCTCCGATTGCCGGCCCCGAAACAGTAAATTTTATTTCCATGGTCTTTGCTAAAGAAATAACTTCATATTTATCCAACCCTTTTCTCATCCTTGTACCACCACCTGCAGCTCCCCCGCGAAGAGAGTTGATCACCACCCATCCTTCTGCTTCTGTCTGCGAATCTTTCCAATTGAAAACAATTTCAGGTTGTTTGTCTTCATACTTTTTAAGTAACTCCTTCATTAAAACATCGTTTAATATTGATTCGTTTGAAGTGAATTCATTTAAACTTTTTCAATTTGCTAAAAAATTACTGTTTTCCGCTCTGCTTTTGTCTTTTTTTCCTTCCGTAGCGCTGCCATGCAACTCAAAAAATCCTTCAACAGAACTAAAAACTTCTAATTTTCGCTTACATCCAAAAAGTTTAAATGAGTTCAGTATTAAAAAACATTGCCAAAGTAAAAAAATATATTTGCTAATCAGAATTATTTGGGTGAAATATCAGGGTAAACGCATTAAAGTTAACATGTTTTTAATCAATACTTTATGATTTTTTGATCCAAGTTAACCTGTAATTATTTTCAAAAAAATGAATAATCATTAAAGGTAAGTTTAAAAAATTACGAATAAAATCCATTATTAAATGTCAATTCTTTAATGAAAAATTAGTTTTACTGATATATTCATAAAAGTTTAATGCGTTTGCCCTGGGTGAAATATGCTACCTGAAGAGTGATTTTTTACAGCTCCTGTTACACTTGACAAGCAATTCACCTGGTTACGGAGCTTTAAAAGTCCTAATAATGCAAAAATCAATGCTTCTTTATATGCTATCATTTCATTTGATGGTATTATTATTTTATTTTTTATCTTATTTTTTATTCGATTGATTAAAAAATCATTATAAACCCCTCCTCCGGTAAATAAAACAGAATCAAACGGTTCTATAATAGTTGATATTTGCCGAACGATATGTTCGGAAAAAGTTCTTAAAATAGTAGCTAGCTACCGGTTTTTCATATTTCTTTAATATCGGAAAAATAAATGCATGCACCCATTCTAACCCTAATGATTTTGGAGGATTCATTTTATAAAACGGTATTTCATTTAATGCTGTTAAAAGTGTTTCGCATACCTCACCGCTTTTAGCTAAAGTTCCCCTGTCATCATAAGAGAAACCCAACTGATTGCTATAATAGTTCAAAACAATATTTACGGGGCAAATATCAAAAGCAATACGTTTTCCTTTATCCTCAAAGGAAATATTAGCAAATCCACCCAGGTTTATACAAGCATCAAATTCAGAAAACAACAGTTGGTCTCCTATCGGAACCAGAGGAGCTCCCTGACCACCTAATTAAACATCCTGAGTTCTAAAATCACAGACAACTTTACAATTTGTATAGTTAGCTATAGTCTGCCCGTCACCTATTTGTAGTGTGATGCTTCTTTCCGGTTGATGAAAAATGGTATGCCCGTGTGAAGCAATAAAATCAAGAGCCATCATTTTATTTTTCTCGATAAATTTCCGGGTTTCAATTCCCAAATAAACACCATATTCAGTGCTGAGTTTTTCTATTTCCTCAGGAGGCAGATACATCCCGTTTTTTAATTGCTCTCTCCAATAAGTAGTATACGGTACTGCCTTAGCAGCTAATATCTTGAAATTGCTCAGGTTCTTTTCATCAAACCGAACATATATAATATCCAAACCGTCCAGAGAAGTTCCGGACATTAATCCAATGGCATATATATATGTATTATTCATATCCATAAAAATATGAAATGTATATTGAAAATATGCTAGTAAAAAAGTAACTTTGAAAACTTTTTTTACGAATTTAATAATTGTAGTAATAAATATATGGACTTTAGCCTTACCGAAGAGCACATAATGATTAGAAATGCAGCACGTGAATTTGTCCGAACCGAATTATTACCGGGCGTCATTGAAAGAGATGAAAAGCAACACTTTCCTGACGAGTTGGTAAAAAAAATGGGAGCATTAGGTTTTCTGGGGATTATGGTAGATCCAAAATACGGAGGAAGTGGAATGGATACCTTCTCTTACGTGCTCATTATGGAAGAACTCTCCAAAATTGATGCATCTGCTTCTGTTATTATTTCGGTAAATAATTCATTAGTTTGCCATGGCATCGAAAAATATGGTTCGGAAGAACAAAAGCAAAAATATTTGACAAAATTAGCTACGGGGGCATCTGTCGGAGCCTTTTGTTTAAGTGAACCGGAAGCCGGTAGTGATGCAACATCTCAAAAAACCATGGCTATAGATATGGGAGATCATTACTTATTGAACGGAACCAAAAACTGGATTACTAATGGCGGACGCTCTGATATTTATTTGGTCATTGCGCAAACAGATCGTAAAAAAGGGCATCAGGGTATCAATACTTTTATTATTGAAAAAGGAATGCCGGGTTTTGCTATCGGGCCAAAAGAAGATAAGTTGGGAATCAGAGGAAGCGATACTCATACGTTGCAATTTAATGATGTAAAAGTTCCTAAAGACAATAGAATTGGTGAAGATGGTTTTGGTTTTAAATTTGCCATGAAAACACTATCCGGTGGCCGTATTGGAATCGCATCTCAGGCACTGGGTATTGCCTCCGGCGCATATGAACTGGCTTTAAAATATTCGAAAGAACGCAAGGCTTTTGGAACGGAAATCTGCAACCATCAGGCAATTGCATTCAAATTAGCCGATATGTATACGGAAATTGAAGCAGCTCGCCATTTAGTAATGAAAGCTGCCTGGGATAAAGATCAGGGAAATAATTATGATTTTTCCAGTGCTATGGCAAAATTATACGCTTCAAAAGTAGCTATGGAACACACCGTAGAAGCAGTTCAAATTCACGGAGGTAATGGCTTTGTAAAAGAGTATCATGTAGAACGCTTGATGCGTGATGCAAAAATTACACAGATCTATGAAGGAACTTCGGAAATTCAAAAAATTATTATTTCCAGAAACCTACTCAAAGGTTGATATTCTCACTCTCATTACCAGCGCAGTAAAGCAATCTCATTATTGGAATAGATTCCTTCGGTGTTAGACACCTCACAAAAACACTTAGTAAATAAAATTACGAAGGCAACACAAAGCAGCTTACCGTTTCTCTCAAATCTGCATAACGATCTTTGCCAAAAGCTTCTATAGTCAATTCCTTAATCTTTTGCTCTCGTTCTTCAACATCTTCGGTTTCTTCTTGCTGTATTTCCTGGTACTCCAAGAGAAAAAGCAATCTTGCCAAAACTTCAGATTGTTGAATACGCGAGGTATCTTCAGATTGTTTTGTGACTCCTTCCAATACACATAAAAACGCATGCGCATTGTACAAACGTTTCAACATACGAGGATTCTTAAAACCGTATTCCAATGCCAATTCCGTAAAAATAGTGCGTTCCTCCTCTACAGGTTTCCATTCTTTGTAAACAAACTTTTTTTCTTGTTCCTCTTTTTCTGGTACACCCTTAGAAATAGGTATCAAAGTAGGTTCATTTCCCTCTGTATTTGGCTGTTCCTGTCGATTTTTTTCTCCTTTTACCGGTATTGAAGCTATTTCTGAGCTTGGTTTCTCCGGGTTTTCAGAAGCTTTCTCGTTCAATTCTGTAAATAAATTGTCTGCAACAAAATTCTTAATTTCTTCCTCACGCACTTCCCGAAGGCTAATTGGAAATTCTATAATTTTTGCCAAAAAATCACGGGCAATGCCAATGTTTCTCTTTCCCAATTTTTCATAACGCTCCTGTACTGCCTCCAAAACAATTCGTTGGTCTACTGCTATCAACTGATACACATTCTTGATATCATACAACAAACGTACTGTGTCCAGAGTTTCATTAATACAAGCGGTATGACAACGATCCAAATCATCTATAATAACCAACAACTTGTGTTTTTCTTTCAGTGCTACTTTGCATAGCAAAGACAGTTCTTCTTTCAATACTGCAATCTCTCCGATCTGTTTTCGATAGTTGATTCTGAAAAACAACGAAGAGAGTTTTCCCATAATGGGCGAATGTGTAAACGATACAGCCGAGTTTAAAAAACCATACAGAAGCACTAACAATCCAGATATCCCTACTGATATATTTCCCTGAGAAATCAACTTAAAACCCTCTCTGTCTGTAAAATAATTATACGCCTGATATCCTATCCAACATAAGAGTAGAGCTATTAAAGCATATAACATTCCTTTATGCCGTTTCCAGGCCAGTTTTCTATGAAAATGAAACATCAATCGCCATTTGGCTGCTCCTTTTTTTCCTTCTTTAATTCCTTCTAGAATAGCCTGTGCCATTACTGCACGATAATTATCTGCATCCTGATAAGTCCACGCATTAAACGTAGCAACAAAAAATTGTTCTTTGGGTGAATTCTCTTTATATAATGCATCTGTAAGATACTTGACAAAGCCTGTTTTGCCCGTACCCCAATGCCCAAACAATCCCATAGTATAGGCAGTTTGTGCTGTTTTTTTATCATTAGAAGCATTTTTATTGGCATAGCGCAACTGATTTGCCAAAATACCCGCCCATTTTTCCCGTTCAAAACTATCTTTTACAGGCGTAGCACGTTCCTCTCTCCTTCCAGCATAATCGGTTGGAGACACCATATTGTTAATTAAAGTGAGATACGGATGGTACACTTTTTCGATCAATTCGTTGTCTACACCAGTGAATACTTTTTGAAGCCGTTGCAACCATTCCTTAAAAAAAGAAACTTCTTTGCTCCACAAGGGTTGTTGGTAAAACTCCTTTAAAAACCGTATTGTATCGAGTGCATGTATTCCTTTTTTTAGGGAGTCATAGTCTTCCCATTGCATATGATAGAATACTACACGATCTACATCGCTGGCGGCGGCATAGGCGGCGGCATAGGCGGCGGCGGTGTCGGCGGCGGTGTCGGCGGCGGCGGCGGCATAGGCGGCGGCATAGGCGGCGGCGGCGGCGGTGTCGGCGGCGGTGTCGGCGGCGGCGGCGGCGGCGGCATAGGCGGCGGAACTCAAATCTTGTTCTTTATTTAAAGAGACTTTCTGTGCATGTTCAATAGCCTTCCAAACCGCTTGGGTGTATTTAATTCTTTGATCTGTTGCTTTTTTCCAAAAATCCAGATTCCCTTCGGTTGCCAATAAAGGAAACACCCGTAAAGCACTACGTACGGCAAAAGCAATGATATATTTCTTGGGAAGTTGCTCTAATTCTTTACGGCTAATACCTTTATGTTCCTGTTTTTTAGCACTTTCCGTCTCTTGTTTTTTTGCCATAGAGGTCACTATTTGTTGGTATCTACTCTCAAAAAGGTTTTGTGGTTTTACGGTAGTTTTAGGTTAATGGCTAAACGCTACCTTGAGGTCATTTGAGGGTTCGGTTATTTTCAAAAATAAAAAAAAATTACCGGATGTTATTTTTTTATTTTTAAAAGTACAAGGGTTTATTACCCTCCAGGTTCAAAAATTACGTTCTCAAAACAACATCGTAGACATGCAGCCCTGAGCCCGGAGCTATCCCAACCAAAGGTGCTTTGTCTTCGGATAGCACTAAAAGTAGCTTCAATATCTAAATCATCCAAAACGCCTACTAAAAAAGGCGCGGAATACGGATGGTTCTTTGTTCCAAAAGAAAAGTAATAATGGTATTCCTTTATTTTTGCAGATTGAATGATATTAAAATCTGTAGAAACTATTGAAATTTTAACAGCCTTTAAATCTTGAGAAGCATTTTTATTGAATGCTTTTAAAAATAATTCTTCGTTGATAGTTTCGTTCAAAAATAACTGAAAATAGTACCTATTAGCAGAAACTTTCGCATCTGTTCTTCCCATTCCCAGGCTTTTAAATATTCCTTTTCCTAAGACAAAACCCAACATTTTATCCATCATTTCATGCAAAGACATCGAGTTTGTTTGTTTTTGCCATCCATGAAAACGAAACCCCAAAAATTGAATTTCTACCAAATAACTATATGCCCATTTCATATGTTCGCTTTCAATTTATCTAATTTCTCTATGAAGATTTCAAATTCACCTTCAAGTTCAAAACTACTCCTTTTAGAATTTTTAAAAAGACTAAATTTTATTATATTGAATTTTAAATAACTTTTTTATTATTTTTTTGAATAAAATTCATTATTTTAAACAATATGTTGATAATTTTTTTCATTAAAACATTATTTTTACGAATACAATAATTTTTATCAAACTAAAATTTGATATCCTTATTCTCAATATCTTTAAAAGATTCAAATTATACTTTTCTGATTTTTAACCCCGTTTTTTTGAGACACTACTTTGTTTAGAAAACGTTTTCGAAAGCGTTCAGCCCAGTAACCATTTGGTTTTCACAGATTTTTATCAAAAATTCGCACCCTTTAAACCTTTAAAATAAATATGATGTTTAGAATCAAATGTACCGTTATCATTTTAGTATTTTTCGTTAATTTTAGTATTTTCTCTCAGGAGAAGAAGGAAGAAGAAAAAAAGTTTTCATTAAGCGGTAGTGCAGATGCCTATTTTAGATCAAATTTCAACGCACCCAACGGGCAAAATGCAGTAGCTCCGCGCTCATCTTTTGCCAACCTTTCGGGTTTTGCTTTAGGCATGGCAAATGTAATTGCAACTTACCAAGGTGAAAAAGTAGGCTTTGTGGCTGATTTGGTTTTTGGGCCAAGAGGTGAAGATGCTGTTTTTAACTCGCCGTCTTTGAGGCCGGGAGGAAGTTCTAATATAGTCAATCAATTATATGCTTACTGGAATGTTAGTAAATCTGTAAAATTAACGTTAGGTAATTTTAATACTTTTCTAGGATATGAAGTAATCTCTCCGACAGGGAATTTTAATTATAGTACATCCTATTTGTTTTCTTATGGACCTTTTAGCCATACAGGGTTAAAAGCCGATATTACGCTTTCTGAAAAGACAACGCTTCTACTGGCTGTCATGAACCCAACAGATGCTACCGAATTTAATCCTACGGGTAATTACACCATTGGTGCACAATTGGGATATGCCGATCAGTTTTTAAATGTGATTGCAGATAACCGAGCCTTTGAAATAGATTATACGGGAGGGTTCAATATAACTGAGAAGTTTTTCTTAGGAATCAATGCTGCCTATTTTGATAATGACGGAGTTGGTTTTACCGGAGGAACTTTATACCCTCAATATACGACAAGTGAAAAACTCTCTATCGGGTTAAGAACAGAATATTTTAAAGAATCCGGTGTTTTTGGAGCTATAGGAACAGGAATTGCCGATTCCAGTGTATTTGCGGTAACATTAACTGCAAATTATAAAATAGATAACCTAACTATCATTCCCGAATTGCGCCTGGATTCAGGTTCTGACAATTTTTTTATGGATAGTAACGGATCTCCTAAAAGTAATTTAAGTTCATTTTTAGTAGCGGCAGTTTATAAATTTTAAACCAATCAAATTTTATTACAATGAAAAAAATAGAAGCAATTATTCGAAAATCAAAATTTCGAGCCGTAAAAGAAGCTTTGCATGAGGTGGGTGTAAACTTCTTCTCTTATTGGGATGTTACCGGCTTGGGAAATGAAAAAGAAGGACATGTGTATCGAGGTGTCAGTTATAGTACCAGTGATATCCAGCGCAGATATCTGTCTATCGTAGTGAATGATTCTTTTGAAGAAGTAGCCATCAAGGCCATTCTATCTGCCGGCTCCACAGGTGAAGTAGGGGATGGAAAAATTTTCGTGTCAGAGATCAAAGAATCTTACCGAATCAGAACGGGAGAAAAAGGAGGAGATACATTAAACTAATATTATTATAAATACAACACATGGAATTACTTACTACAAATAATGTATGGATGATGATCTGTACAGCACTGGTTTTCTTTATGCATTTGGGTTTTGCATTTTTGGAAATTGGTTTAACAAGACAAAAAAACACGATCAATATTTTATTTAAAAATATTTTTATCATCACTGTTGGTCTATTGTTATATTGCTTGGTAGGGTTTAATCTGATGTATCCCGGATTTACCGAAAACGCTCTTGGATTTTTTGGTTTTGCCGGATTTGGATTAGACGCACCTATTACCAATGGAACTTTGGATTTAACTTATAATGAAGGTTATACTTACTGGACGGATTTTTTATTTCAGGGTATGTTTGCTGCAACAGCAGCAACTATTGTATCCGGAGCGGTTGCCGAACGAATGAAATTGGTTCCTTTTATGATTTTTACCATTGTTTATGTTGGTTTTGTATACCCTATTGTAGGTTCCTGGAAATGGGGTGGTGGTTTTTTACAAACGTTAGACACTCCTTTTTATGATTTTGCAGGTTCTACACTAGTACACTCAGTTGGAGGGTGGGCAGCTTTGATTGCTGTTTGGCTATTAGGAGCAAGAATTGGAAAAATCAAAAATGGAAAGCCACAGGCAATTCCAGGCCATAATATCTCTCTGGCAACCGCAGGTGTTTTGATCTTATGGCTCGGCTGGTTTGGATTCAACGGTGGTTCTGTCCTGTCTGCAGAACCCGGGGCGACCTCTATTACTCTTGTAACTACTTGTTTAGCCGCTGCTGCAGGCGGAATAGTTTCATTCATTATTTCAACGGTTTTGCATAAGAACTTTGATTTAGCCATGTTCCTCAATGGTATTTTAGGAGGATTGGTAGGAATTACTGCCGGAGCCGACCTCATGTCTCCAACAGATGCCATCATTATTGGTGCAGTTGCGGGCACTATCATTGTCTTTGCCGTATTTTTTATTGACAGATTGAAATTAGATGATCCGGTAGGGGCTATCGCCGTTCATCTGGTTTGTGGAATTTGGGGAACTTTAGCCGTAGGGTTTTTAGGATCAAAAGCAGGATGGTCTCAATTTGTAAGCCAACTTATCGGAGTAGGCAGCTACGCTTTTTTTTGCATTATAACTTCTTTTATTATCATTTATCTCTTAAAAATCAGCATAGGAATCCGAGTGAGTGAAATAGAAGAACTCGAAGGCCTGGACAATCATGAACACGGTATGAAAACCTATCCGGATTTTAGATTAAACGAACATTAAGTTTAAGAGGCCTTTGCAAAATAGGGATATATTCCATATTTTGCAAAGGTCTCTTTAAATGAGTTCATTATCTTAAAAATAAATTCGCATAGTTCTATAATTATGTGAATTTATTTTTGAATATCCGTTTAGGTAGCCGGGAAGAATCACAAGAAAATTTTGAAGCTCCTTTAATCTTTTAATTTTTCAATTTATTGAATATCAACTTGGAACTTTTCAACTTTAAGCTCCATTAGGCATCATAACGGATAATCTAAATTTATATATTCAAAACTGAGTATATGACAATATTTTTTAATTAAATTACGATATTTCAATTTTATTTAACAATAATCGATTTTTAATGAATTTATTGTAATATTATTGTTATTTTATTAAATTATTTCTTCAAAAATTGTATTTTTGTTGCTATATTGTTAAAACACCATGAAACAACAAGGTTTATATTTACCGGAATTTGAAAGAGACAACTGTGGCGCAGGGTTTATCTGTAATTTACATGGAAAAAAGTCAAATACAATTATTCACAATGCACTGGAAATATTAGTGAAATTAGAGCATCGCGGAGCCGTGAGCTCTGATGGAAGAACCGGTGACGGTGCCGGGATTTTAATTGATATCCCTCATCTGTTTTTTAAACGGGTGTGCAACTTTACCATTCCTGAAGTGAACGAATATGGTGTTGGAATGGTATTCCTCCCGTATTCTATGATAAAAACAAGTAAAAGTTGAGATATTATTTTTACTAATTTATGCAGCAAATTTAAAAGTATCTACATAGGGTGTTTGTCGTTTGACAACGGCAAACACTCTTGCTATTAATTTGTTTCTAATAATGTTAACGGTACTCATTTTACTTTTGCCTTGTTTTATTCTTTTATGATAGTATAATTTCATTTCTGGGTTATGTTGTATAGCAGAAATAGCGCACATATTAATAATTGCTTTCAATTTTTTATTAGCCAAATGAGAGACTTTTGTACGTCCTTTAATACTAGTTCCAGATTGGTAAGGAAAAGGAGCAACACCACAATAAGAGGCAAACTTTCTCCAGTTTTCAAATTTTGAAAAATTGTCAGTAAACACAATCATCATTATAGCAGTTTGCATTCCTATACCTTTAACACTAGTAACAAGTTTATAGGTTTCTTTTAACATTATATTTTGGTCAATAATAGCTTGCATTTGAGTATTAATCTTGTGTATTTGTTTGGTTAGTTCTGCAATCATTTTTTGTTGAACGTCAAAGATTATTTTATACTCTTTTGCTTTATAAATTCTTTTTTGTTCTTTCAAAGTAACTTTAAAACCAGCTCTTTGTTTGTTAAGTTTTGTCCTTAAAGATAAGAGACTTTTTAGTTGTAATATACTTCTTTTAGGTAGCTTACTGGGTTTAAGTTCTTCTTTTAATCGATACCCATATAGAGCAATGCGTTTGGCATCAATTTGGTCATCCTTTCCACGAGCAATACCAATAGATCTTTTAATTTCTAAACCAGAAGCTATGAAAAAAGATAATTTTTGTTCAGTTAAAGACACAGATAATAAATGAGAGTACATTCCTGTATGTTCAAATACAAACATGGTTTCTTCTTTAGAGAAAGACGAATTTTTAAAACTCCACTTTAGCATTAATTTAAATCCAGATTTACTGTTCTCAAACTGTTGAACAATTTGTTTAGAATAGATACAAACATCAATTAATAATTTACTGACATCGATTCCGATAATTTCATTTGTTTTCATAATTTTGTAATTAGATATTAATAATAGTTACTTAAACTAAGACCTTTAATAAGGGCAGAAACTGAAATTCTATATGGTTCTAAGTAACTTTTAAAAAGAACGGAGACTAATACGGGGGATGGCTCTAAAAAGCTAGCTGGCCGCTAAAGTTCACTCCGTTCTTTTGTGTTTTTGGTTATCAACAAAATAAGAGTTATTAACAAAGAAAAAAAGAAGCAAAAAAAGAAATTTCATCATAACTATTATGTTTTTATTTTAAGTAATTATTTCTATTTGCTAATCTAAAGGAAGAGCTCTAATCAGGGCAATTATTGTATTTCCGTTTTAGAAAAAGAAATAACAAATCAAGGCTTACATATCATTGGGTGGAGAGATGTACCTGTAGATACTTCAAGCATTGGAAAAATAGCTTCCAAATCAGAACCTAAAATCAAACAGGTTTTTGTAGATAAAAATAATACAACGTTATCTGATTTACAATTCAATGCAAAAATTTTTGCAGCGAGAAAAATTGCCGAGCACATTATCTCAAAATCCAAACTTTCTCAAAGCAATTATTTTTACATCCCCAGTTTTTCTACCACCACACTGATTTATAAAGGGCTTTTAATTCCCGAAGATATTGGCAGGTATTACAAAGATTTAAAAGAAAAAGATGTAATAACCAGATTAGCTTTGGTACACCAGCGTTTTTCAACCAATACATTTCCGTCCTGGAGCTTGGCGCAACCGTTCCGATATATGTGTCATAATGGAGAAATCAATACCCTGAGAGGAAATGTAAACAGGATGAAAGCCCGGGAAGAGTTGATGAAAAGTGATTTGTTCGGTGAAGATATCAAAAAGATTTTCCCCGTCATCGGTGATAACATGTCAGATTCTGCTTCTATGGATTTAGTCGTAGAATTATTAGTAATGACAGGTAGGTCACTCCCTGAAGTAATGATGATGACGGTTCCCGAAGCCTGGGAAAAGCACCAAACCATGAGTGAAGATAAAAAAGCATTCTATGAGTATAATTCGTGCATTATGGAACCTTGGGACGGCCCGGCTTCCATTCCTTTTACAGATGGAAATTTATATTGGTGCTCTGTTAGACAGAAATGGTCTCAGGCCCTCAAGATATACTGTTACTAAAGACGGATTTGTGATTATGTCTTCGGAAATTGGTGTTGTTGAAGTATCCTCAGAAAATGTTGAAAAACATGGCAGATTGGAACCGGGAAAAATGTTTTTAGTAGACATGAATGAAGGCAGAATTGTAGAAAACGAAGAAATTAAAACAAAAATTGTATCGAAGCACCCCTATAAAAAATGGATTGCAGAACATACATTACCCCTGTCAAAAGTGCCTTATACCGGAAATATGCGCCCAATAGAACCTACCCGGTATACAACGAGACTCAGAGTTTTTGGATATACCATGGAAGATATTTCTACCATTATCAATCCAATGGCCATATCAGGGAAAGAGGCTATTGGTGCTATGGGCATTGACACACCCTTAGCCGTATTGTCCGATCATCCGCAATTATTGTTCAATTACTTTAAACAACTATTTGCCCAGGTTACCAATCCTCCACTAGATGGCATCAGAGAAGAAATTATTACAGATATCAGTCTAGCCATAGGAGGAGATCGAAACATTTTTGACATCGTTCCAGAACAAGCAAAAAAACTCCGCATTCAAAACCCTGTAATTTCCAACGCTGATTTGGACAAAATCAAAAATATTGAGCACTCTGATTTTAAATCGATAACCATTCCTATTTTATACCCTATTTCCAAAGGGGTTAACGGATTGGAAGAAGCTTTAGATAACATGATTGTTCGTTGTGAAAAAGCAGTGAATGAAGGGGCAAATATTATCATTCTGTCTGATAGAAATATTGATAAGGAAAATGCACCAATACCTGTTTTACAGGCTTGTTCCTATGTCAATCATTCCCTGAATAAATTAAAAAAGAGATCAAAATTCGGTATTGTTTTAGAATCGGCAGAGCCCAGAGAACCACATCATTTTGCTACACTATTTGGCTACGGAGCAAGTGCTGTTAATCCTTATTTGGTAAATGAGGTGATTGCACACCAGGTAAAAGAAAAAATGATCAAAGGTATTGACGAAGATACAGCCATCCAAAACTTTAATAAAGCGATTGGAAAAGGAATCTTAAAAATCATGAATAAAATTGGTATCTCCACTTTACATTCTTACAGAGCTTCTCAAATATTTGAAGCCCTTGGTTTAAAGAAAGCTTTTATCGATAAATATTTTCCAAATACCCCTTCCAGGATAGGTGGTATTGGGTTGGTGGTTTTAGATAAGGACATCCAAAAAAGGTTTGATGAAGCCTTTAAAAAAGAAGAATTTAAATCTGTTTTGGATTTACATATTGGCGGAGAATACCGATGGAGAAGAAATGGAGAAAAACACATGTTTAATCCCGCTACTGTTGCCAAATTACAACAAGCCGTCCGAAGCAAAAGCAGTGAGATCTATTACGAATATGCTGAAAATATCAATAACCAAGCAAAAAATTTAATGACCTTGAGAGGTTTATTTGAATTTAACAATTTAGACCCCATCTCTATTGATGAAGTTGAACCTTGGACAGCAATTGTAAAACGATTTAAAACAGGCGCAATGTCTTATGGTTCCATTAGCGAGGAAGCGCATGAAAACCTTGCTCTGGCGATGAATAAAATTGGCGGGAAAAGCAATTCCGGAGAAGGAGGTGAAAATAAAAACCGGTTCAAAAAAGAAGTAAATGGTGATTGGAAAAATAGTGCCATCAAACAAGTAGCCTCCGGCAGGTTTGGAGTTACGAGTAATTATCTGACCAATGCCAAAGAAATTCAAATAAAAATGGCTCAAGGGGCCAAACCCGGAGAAGGAGGACAATTGCCGGGAGAAAAAGTATTCCCATGGATTGCCCAAGTCAGAAATTCCACTCCCTATGTAGGATTGATCTCCCCTCCCCCCCATCATGATATTTATTCTATTGAAGATCTGGCTCAATTAATCTTTGATCTGAAAAATGCCAATAGAGCAGCAAGGATCAATGTAAAATTAGTCTCCAAAGTAGGAGTAGGTACTATTGCTGCGGGTGTTGCAAAAGCGAAAGCCGATGTCATCTTAATATACGGTTTTGACGGAGGTACGGGAGCTTCTCCCCTCACCTCTCTAAAGCATGCCGGTTTGCCATGGGAACTTGGTCTGGCAGAAGCGCAACAAACCCTGGTTTTAAATAACCTGAGAAGTAGAGTTGTACTGGAGTGTGACGGCCAGTTAAAAACAGGAAGAGATGTTGCCATCGCATGTTTATTAGGAGCTGAAGAATTTGGATTCGCTACGGCACCGTTAGTTGCTTCGGGTTGTATTATGATGAGAGCTTGTCATTTGAATACCTGCCCTGTTGGAATTGCAACACAAGACCCGGAACTACGTAAGAACTTTAAAGGAACACCAGAACATGTAATCAATTTTATGTATTTCGTTGCAGAAGAATTGAGACAGATCATGGCGCAGTTAGGCTTTAGAACTGTTAAAGAAATGGTAGCTCAATCCCATAAGATCAATATAAATCCTGCCATAGTACATTATAAAGCTAAGGGGATTGACCTTATATCCGTTTTACATCAACCGGAAATAAAAGACGATGTCATTTTATCAAATTCGGAAATACAAAATCACAACCTGGAAAATGTGTTGGATTTCAAGATCCTCAGCGATGCAAAGGCAGCTATTATCAACAAAAAGAAAATGACTTTAGAATACCAAATCCACAATACAGACAGAGCTTTGGGAGCAATTATCAGTAATGAAATTTCAAAGCTGTACGGAGAAGACGGTCTCCCTGAAAACACATTGAATCTATATTTTAAAGGTTCTGCCGGTCAAAGTTTCGGCGCATTTTCTACTAAAGGAATTACTCTGAAAGTAGTAGGAGAAACCAATGATTATTTAGGAAAAGGGTTGTCAGGAGCAAAAATCATTATCAAAAAACCGGATGAAGCTACCTTCAAAGCAGAAGATAACATCATTGTCGGCAATGTATGTTTTTATGGAGCAGTTGCCGGTGAAGCTTATATTAATGGAATTGCCGGCGAACGATTCGCTGTTCGTAATTCCGGGATTACAGCTGTAGTAGAAGGTGTTGGAGATCACGGGTGCGAATACATGACAGGAGGAAAAGTGATAGTTCTGGGTGAGACAGGAAGAAATTTCGCTGCGGGAATGAGTGGAGGAATTGCATATATATACAACCCAAAAAAGAGCTTCGAATCTGAATTATGTAATCCCGAAATGGTAGATTTGGATCCACTATCTACAGATGATTTTGAAGATTTAAAAAACCATATTGAAAAACATCTGGAATATACCGGTAGTTTTTTAGCAAAGAAAATCATCGAAAATTGGGAAACACGTAAGAAAAACTTTATCAAAGTATTCCCAAAAGATTATAAGAGAGCCTTACAAAGAATGGCAGAAGACAATGTTAAGGTAAAAAAATTAACTGCATAAGTTTTATCTCATGGGAAAAATAGGAGGTTTTAAAGAGTTTCAAAGAATAGATGAAAGTAATATTGCCGTAAAAGAAAGAATACAACATTATAAAGAATTTACAATTCCATTGGAAGAACAGTCATTAAAAAATCAGGGATCCAGATGCATGGATTGTGGGATTCCATTTTGCCACAGTGGCTGCCCGTTAGGAAATTTAATTCCGGATTTCAATAATATGGTTCATAAAGGCGAATGGAAAAAAGCCTCGGAAATATTACATGCTACCAATAATTTTCCGGAATTTACAGGTAGATTATGCCCCGCCCCATGTGAAAAAGCATGTGTGTTAGGAATCATTGACGATCCGGTATCTATAGAAAATATAGAAAAAAATATTGTTGAAACAGCTTTTAAAAATAAATGGATTGTTGCCCAACCTCCTAAAATCAGAACCGGTAAAACAGTAGCCGTTATTGGTTCGGGACCTGCCGGATTAGCCGCTGCACAACAGCTAAACAGAGCCGGACATATTGTTACTGTTTTTGAGAGAGATGATGAGATTGGAGGGTTATTGCGATATGGTATCCCTAATTTTAAACTGGAAAAAGAAATTATAGATAGAAGGATAAAAATCTTAAAAGAAGAAGGCATTATTTTTAAAATCAATGTTCATGTAGGCGAAAATTATGATATTAAAAACCTAAATTATTTTGATGCCATTGTTTTATGTGGAGGTGCAACAAAACCAAGGTCGTTACCTATTAAAGGTATCAATTCCAAAGGAGTTGTCCAAGCTATGGACTTTTTAACCCAACAAACCAAGCTATTGTCTAATAAATCCATAAAAGGTGAATTCATCTCTACAAAAGATAAAAACGTAATTGTAATCGGCGGTGGAGATACGGGGTCTGATTGTGTCGGAACTTCCAACAGGCAAGGAGCAAAATCAGTTACTAACTTTGAAATTATGCCCAAACCACCCATATCGAGAAGTCAACAAACTCCCTGGCCGTTTTGGCCATTGCAATTAAAAACAAGCACCTCTCACGAAGAAGGCTGTGATAGAAATTGGTTGATCAATACAAAAGAATTCATTAGTAATGATGAAGGAGAAATAATTGCATTAAAAACAGTTAATGTAGCATGGGAAACCGGTCCCGATAAAAAATCTCAATTTGTGGAGGTTCCGAATTCAGAGAAGATTTGGCCATGTGAAATAGCGCTTTTAGCATTAGGATTTACCGGACCGGAAACTACTTTAAGTGATCAATTGGGTGTTCATTTGGATAATAGAACTAACTATCAGGCAACAAAATATCAAACAAATATTCCTTGTATTTTTACTGCAGGGGATATGCGAAGAGGGCAATCATTAATAGTTTGGGCTATTTCCGAAGGAAGGGAAGCCGCAAGGAATGTGGATATCTATTTGATGGGAAAATCCTATTTACCTACTAAGAATAATGGAGATTTACCTTCTGTGTAACTCTTATCATGAATGAATAAGTTCAATAATATAAAAACCTTTTTATAATTTTCAGACATAAAACACAATTAATGTCAACATTACCAAAATTAGTACGATTTCAAGAAAATGTAGAAACTAAATATAAAATGTACAACAGTATATTTATGACATTACCATTTAGTAGCATTACCAAAACCGGAGCCTTATTGCCATTGTTTCATGAAACATGTGAAAAAGGGTTTCAAAATGGTGATGACCCGACAACAATCGTCAATACATTTTTTAAGAAATATCAGGCAAGACGCGATAAAAAAAGTCAAATTAATTTATTATTTCGATTTATTCAATATATAGAAAGACAAATTGTATTATTTGATGCTATTGAAGACGTCGCTTTTTCCCTGATAAATAATATGGACGGTATAGGGACGTTAAGAGCTTTAAAAGAATCTGCAATTTCTAATAACAAATTAGACGACCTAAAAAAATACTTGGAAGAATTTAAAGTTCGTATTGTATTAACAGCACATCCTACTCAATTTTACCCGGGATCGGTTTTAGGCATTATAACCGATTTAGCCACAGCTATTAAAGAAAATGATCTTCAGACAATAACCGGTTTGATGGCACAATTGGGGAAAACACCTTTTTTCAAACACAAAAAACCAACTCCGTATGATGAAGCTGTAAACCTCATATGGTATCTGGAAAATGT